>DATLAK010000192.1 GCA_035527535.1 Armatimonadota bacterium | reverse complement strand
GAAACCGCTTGCTACCGCAGGATGTTGCCATCGGGTGCCGTAGCCAGATAGGGCCGTGGTCGAGTGCTCCGGACAGCGTTGGAGGGGTGAAAGACGTGAGGGCGCGATACGAGCATGAACGGCTGATGGACTGGTTTCTGGAAAGGACGCCTTCCTACAGGCAGGATGCACTTGAGCGACAGAGGCAAGCTGACGGTCTTGTCGTATGGCTTGTGGGGCTATCGAGCGCTGCGATAGCCCTGATATTGTCAGGGAAAGGTACGCTTGGTTCGATCAGTCCGTTGGCATTGAAATTGGCAGTCGGAACCGCCTTTCTTACGATCGTCTGCGCAGTGCTCTTCCGGGTATTTTCGTATGGCCTGGGGCAAGTAGAGTCAGGATTGATGGAAGGTTTTCTATCTTTCTGTTCCGCGTACAGGTCAACGAGGCATGGGCCCATTGAAATCAATGAGAACTATTCAGTTGAGCAGATTGCCGAGCGGTTGAAAGAGGATATGGGTCTGAATTACGATCACTGGCTAGGCAAGGGTTATTTGGACAGAGACTTTTGGCTGGATATGTATAAAGGCTTTGCGAAGTTATGGCGAGAGCAGGAAGCGGAAGGAGATCGGCTGTTGATAAAGGCCTTAGCGCCTCTGATAGGAAAAGACCCCGAGGAGATTGCCGCGGCTGGTAGAGATGAGGAAGGCACGATGCGGCTGTCTAGGAAGGCAAACAGATTCAGGAAGGTCTGCAACTGGTCGTTTGTTCTAATGACAGTCTTCTTCGTGCTGTCAGTTGCTGCAGTGGCGGTGGGGTTCATTCCGCAGTAGGAATGGGAAGCCGGTTTGGTTGAGTTGCTCAGGGCTGAGTTACGTCAGGGCGCGATCGGCGTGGCAAGGGCAGCAGGGTGAGCTGTTGGGAACTGGGTATCCTGGGCCGGGGAGAAGGCATGAAAAGGCCCCCGGGGTGAAACCGGGGGCGGGGAAATGCCAATTGGCTGATTGGGAATGTGATTTGGTTGCCTAATCCTGAGATTTGGTTCGCTGGTTGCGAACGCGGTTCGGTTGGCTAATCTGGAGATGTCTGTATTGGCGGCTGGACGAATTGAGCTTGAGTTGAAATGGACCGAGTCTCACTTCGAGGCTGCGTTGTTCTTGAGTGGTAATGCGCCCCGTGATGTGAGAGGTCACGCTCGCCACCGCCAGGAAGAGCGACAGAACTATGGCGCAGCAAAGTGCGCCTAGGGAAGCCCTTCTTAACCGAATGTTTGGGGACAGGAAAAGGGTGTTCCCGAGATTCAATCTTGTGTAAACTGATCTTTCGTAGATGCAAACGATCAGACGATCGAATCTGCGGGTTCCCCATGTCATCACATACTACCTCGATGACCTCGGGGAACCGGAGTGTTGGGCATGCGTCATCTCCGTCTCCTGTTGAGTCCTCGAGGCAATGCCCCGGAGCTAGCTGGGCCAGCAGCCTCCTTTCGGCCCGTGGATTGCCCGCTGTTGTGGTACTCACGCAGTATTCAACTGAGAAGGTACACAAGGGGACAAGCCGCGACGAGTAGGCGCGTGTATTTGGGCTTGTGAGGCCCTAGCGCTGCCTACAAGGCGATGGTACGGCGCGCGGGGGGATTTGTCAACAGGGTGAGGGCAAAAGAGTCCCGAGGGTGGGTGGGTGGGAACCGAAAAGTGGCACCGTGAACACTGGCGGGCGTGGGGCGACGCACTGAGGCGTGGGGGCGTCGGCAGGTCAGGGCGCACCTCTGGTTAGACCGACGAGATATCGACGGTTAGTCTGAGTGCGCAAAGGAGACGAGGGAAACACAACTGGCACCACGAAGCTAACCTGCCGCGTGTACCCGATTGTGTCTACGCCGTCTCAGAATGACGGGGGTACGCTGCACTCGCTCTGAATGACATCCCCGAAGCCTCATGCATCATCCGGGATGCATCCGCGCCCCGACAGATCGGGGCGCGCCCGGCTATTTCCCCGCCAGCAGCTTGCCCCACGCCGTCTCGGCCTGGGCGCGCTCGGATTGCGCCCACGCGCGATGCTCGTCGAGCCGCCCGCGCGCGATATCGAGGCCCAGGTTGCCGGTCGAGCCCTGGTGGGTGCGCGCGCGGATGGCCTCCCGCGGATCGCGGTCGGCAAGCTGATCCAGCTCCTTCGCCACGCGGCGATAGGCGTCGCGGAACGGCAACCCCTCCTGCACCAGCTCCAGCGCGCGGTCGGTAGCAAAGACCTCCGGTGAAAACGCCGCCACGCAGCGTTCCGCGACCACGGTCATCTTCGGGAAGGTGCGGTCGCACACCGCCAGCGCCCCGGCGACGATGGGGAAGCTGCGCAGCAGCGGCTCCTTGGTCTCCTGGTGATCGCGGTTGTAGCCGGAGATGAGGCCGCGCACGGTCTCCAGCGCGCGCATGAGGTTGGCGATGACGGTCGCGGCGCGCGCCCGGGTCAGCTCCATCATGCCGGGGTTGCGCTTCTGGGGCATGATGCTGGAGCCGTCGGCGAGTTCCGCCGGCAGCTCGAAGTAGCCGAACTCGGGGGTGCTGAACCAGATGACATCGGCCGCCAGGCGGCTGAGGTCAAGCATGAACTGCGCCAGCGCCGACAGGAGGATGGACTCGATCTTGCCGCGGCTGGTGTTGGCGTAGAGGACGTTATTCTGCAGGCGCGCGAAACCGAGCAGGTCGGAGGTGAATTGGCGATCTATGGGCAGCGGCACGCCGTAGCTCGCCGCCGACCCCAGCGGGCACTGGTCGTTGAGGGCGTATGCTGCGCGCAGGAACTCCAGGTCATCCAGCATCGCCTCCAGCCAGCATCCCGCCCACAGCCCCACCGACGACGGCATCGCCCGCTGGGTGTGGGTGCGCCCGACCATGGGCACGCCCTGGTGCCGGCCCGCGAACTCGGCCAGCGTCGCCGCGAAGGCCAGCGCCGCGTCGGCGACCTCCAGCAGGCGCTGCTTCGCGTACAACCGCAGGTCCACGATCACCTGGTCGTTGCGCGAGCGCGCGGTGTGGATCCGCTTGCCCAGGTCGCCGAGCTTGGCGGTCAGGAAGTTCTCGACCGCGGTGTGGACGTCCTCGTCCTCGAGCTTGATCTCGAACTTGCCCGCCCGCGCCAGCTCGGTGATCTCGGCGAGGACGGCGGCGAGCGAATCCGCATCGGCGTCCGTCAGCATCCCGATCCGGGCCAACATGCGGGCGTGCGCGATGCTGCCCAGGCAGTCGGCCTCGATCAGCTCGCGGTCGAGCAGGTAGTCGTCGCCGACGTTGAAGCGCTCGATGAGCTGGTCCGGTTCATAGTCCTTCTGCCACAGCTTGGGCATGGTCGTCCCTCCGCTGCGGGGATTATAGCACAAGTGGAAGCAAGCGCAGAGGACGCGGCGGGCGCGGGTGTGACCGCGAAACTCCGGTATCTTGCACTGGCCTATGTGGCACACCCGACCCCGGGTGTGTGGGCGCCGCGCACGCGGCGCCGATCCACAGGCGAGGGCGCCTGTGCCACATCCCCGACCGCACGGCCCAACCTGCAGGCGCTCAGCTTCACCAAGGAAGAACGAACACACCCTCACCCGGCCCGATGGGTCGGGCCGACCTCTCCCTTGCAGGGAGAGGAGTTCAGAGTCGCCTGCGAAGACCGGTGATAGACGACCGCCCCCTTACCGCGCGAAGGTCCACACAGTGTCGCCATCGGGCGGGTAGCCCCCGTAACGCGGCGGTACCGGCTGCCCGCCGTCGTCGTCGAGGTCCTCGCCCCAACTGTAGAGTACGAAACCTTCGCCCTGCCGCTTGTATCCGAAATCCTTGCCGCTGAAGGGGTCCTCGGGCAGTTCCCAGCCAGGGTAGGCCCGGAGCGCATCCAGGGCATCGGGGTATCGGTGGTACTTGCCGTGGTACGCCTCCAGGGCGAGGGCGACGCGCATCGCGTCGCGTGTCGCAAGCGCGCGGTCACGGGCGACGGCGGCCCTGGCGTAAATGCCGAACACCATTTGCGTAATGAGGCAATACGAGGGCAAGTCCTCAAGCTTCTTATCGAGTTCCCGGTAGCCGGGTTCCGACTCGCGGTACGGCTTCTCTGCCAGGGACAGCGCCTCCCGGGACAGACCGAGGTAGGCTATTTCATCCAGCAGGCGTAGCGGCCTTCCGAGCGGGCCGGCGCAGAGTCTTACCGAGGCCGCCGCCAACGGCTCATCCGGGCCGACTATCGCGACGAACTCCTCCGGGTTGCGATCCGCCTCCTCAAAGAGCCAGAGGCGAGACGCGAATTCGCCTTGGAGCGCCTTGCGGAACCTCCCCTTCGCATCGGAGTCGCCGAGCTGCTGGGACAGGTCGCGGCAGGTGCGCGGGTCCAGCTCGCCCTCCTCGATCACCTGCTTGAGGGCGCTGAAGGTAATGCTGCTGATGGCGCTGCTGACCAGGAACGCGATCAGCGTCGGCTCGACGTCCGCATGATCCGCCATCCGGAGGCTGGTGCGACAGGAGGCGAGGGCCCCGGCGGTGTCGCCGCGCGCGCTGCGAATCAGCGCCTCCGCGCCCAGGAGTTGGGCGCATTGACGCATGGACGCGAAGTGCCGGTAGAGGATTTCGCACGGGTTGGCGGCATCATTCCAGACCGGAAACCGGCAGCGCGGTTTGTCGGCGGCGGCCCGCACCAGGTCGAGCGCCGCCTGGTTGCGCGCCAGGATCTCCTGCATCCCGGCCGCCAGCTTCCGGCGGGTCCCGGGCGGGTCATCCTTGAGGAACTTGCGCAGGGTGTCGGTACCGTCGGTGCGCCACGCCGGGCGCTGGTCGAATGCCTGCTGGTAGAGGATGGCCGCGTTGTCATGGTCGGGCACCGGCGGCGGGATAACCTGCGCCCACGCGGTGGGGATGCCCTTGGCGCGCAGTTGCGCGAGGCGCTGCTCAAGTGTCGCTTTCAGGCTGGCGACAAACAGCCAGTACGCCACCGCCAACGCGGCCACCACCACGAGCGCGATGCCGCACACGAAGCGGAAGGTGCTGCCCTTGCCGGTCTCGAAGCGCGACACTTCCGGGTGCCCTCCGCGCCGGATGCTACCACGGAATCGGCGCCGGCGCAAGCGATGGCGGAACGATATTCAGCAGCTCCGTTCTTGGCTGTCAGGACAATTCGCCGCCCGGGATGCGCCCCAACGCCTCTCCCTTTCAGGGAGAGGGCGGCCCGCGAGAGCGGGGCGGGTGAGGGTAAGTCGGGTCGAGCCACACCCCACAGCCGTCTCACCCTCACCCAACCTCCGCTTTGAAGGGGGAGGGGTTGACGGGCGGGCCACAATAAGTCACTGCGTTGTCGTCGCGGCTACCGGCTCCCGCCGATGACCATTACTCCGTACCCCTCGCGCCGCAGGTTTGCCGCCAGGGCTTGCGCGCGCTCGGATGACAGGCCTCCCATGGTCACGCGGTGCAGCGTGGTCTGGTCCTGTTTGTCCACCGTCACGGTCGCCGCATAGCCGCGGTTGCGCAGGTCTTGCAGCAGCGCCTTGGCGTTGCTGGAATCGAGGAAGCAGCCCAACTGCAGCGTGACCGTGGGCGGTGACGGAGCGGCGGTGGCAACTGCGCCGGGCTTATCGGCGCGCGGCTTCCGCGGCGGTGCCGGCGGCTCCGGCTCGGCGGAGGGCGGCTCGTCAATCACGGGCTCCTCCACCGTCCTGCTCGGCGACGCAACATAGGGGGTGGGCTGCGCCCTGAGCGTGGCCGCGCCGCGTTTCAGGTACTGCTCGCCCAGCACGTTGCGCCCGAAGAAGAAGCCGCCCACCGCGCACACCGCGGTGAGGACGGCGGCGGTGAGCGCGACGGTCAGCGCGCGCCCCCGGCACCCGGACATCATGTTCCTCCTGCGCGCCTGCCGACGGGGATGAGATAGAGGGGATGCTCCCCCTCGGGCAGCTCCAAGACCTCGGCCACGGCGTCGTCGTTGAAGGCGCCGACCGCGACCGAACCCAGGTCCAGCGCCTCCGCCTGGAGGTGCGCGTTCTCGGCCGCACACCCGGCATCAAGGTGCACGTAGCGCTGGCCGCGCTCGCCGTAGCGGCGCGTGGTTCGGTCGTACACCGCCGCGAAGACGAGGGTGACGGGGGCGGCGGCGACGAACGCCTGCCCCAGGGCGGCTTGCGCCAGGCGGGAGCGCCGGTCGCCGGCGGCGGTCTTCGCCAGCGCGTGCTCCCGCGGGTGGTAGCGGAACACGCCGTGCTCGCAGGCGATGTAAACCTCGAGTGGATAGCAAGCGCCGGCGGAGGGGGCCGCGCGCAGGTTGGGCGCGGCGGTGACCCCCTGCGCCGCCCACAGGAGTTGGGCGAGCTGCTCCACTGTCAGCGGGTCGGGCGCGAAGCGGCGGCAAGAGCGCCGGCGCGCGACCGCCTGTTCCAGCGATACGCGGCCGTCCGTCGCCCCGGGGGGCAGCGGGATGCTCTCTCCCGCGGTCGCGGCAGCCAGGCGTTTCACGGCGACCTCCTCATGCCAGATCCTCGGGCGCGGTCATAGTCTTGGCGGCGCGCAGCGCCGCCTCCGTGATCGAGTAGAGCCACAACGCCGTGGTGGGCAGCATCCACCACAGCGCGGGTGGAGAGAAGAACACGCCGAGCACGGCGCCGAGGTCGAACGACGAGAAGTCCCCGCGGGGGCTGCCCTGCAGCGATCCCAGGGCGGAGGCGCCCATGCCGAGCATCAGCATCAGCCACACGCAGACGATCGCCGCTCCCTTGAGGTATTCCCCGTTGTAGATCTGCCCGAAACCGGGCATCACCAGGGACAGTACCGCCGATACCCCGGGGCGCCGGGGGATCTGGTTGCGCTTGCCCGCCAGCAGCTCCTCGGCGCGCACGCGCATGATGTGGGCCTCGGCGATAAGCAGGCTGGCGCGGCCGATCTTGTCTTCCAGGATCGCGCGCTGGGGATCGGCGGCACGCGCCAGTCGGTAATGGTCAATGGCGGCGTCGCCCCGCCGCCGCTGGTAGAAGAGGTCGCCCAGCAGCTCGTGCGCCGGGGCGTTGCCGGGCGCCAGCAGCAGCGCCTCGCGGCAGCGCTTCTCGGCGGCCTCGAAATCGCCGCGCGCGCGCAGGCGATTGGCATCCGCAAGCAGCGTGTCAATGCGCGCCGCGAGCGGACGCTGGTCCGGGGTGAGTTGCGCCATGTCATCCATGCTCACGACCTCGGCCGCGGCGGACGATCACGCGACCGCCAGAGTCGGTGCCTCCCCCCAGAGACCCTCGAGGTCATAAAACTCGCGCTCGAATTGCATGAAGATATGAACGATCACATCGCCGAGATCAACCAGCGCCCAGCGGCCGTCGCTCACCCCTTGGGCGGCGATGTGCTGCAGGCCGTGCGCTGCGAGCTGCCGCAGCAGCTCCTCGGCCAAGGCGCGCACGTGCGTCTCGGAGACGCCGCTGCAGATCACGAAGTAGTCGGCGATCACCGTCAGCTTGCGCAGGTCGAGGATGACCGTGTCCTGCGCCTTCCTGTCGGCGACGGTGCGGGCGGCGAGCAGCGCTTTCTGGCGCGAACTGCGCAGCCGCGCCCCGACGGCCGGGCGCACCGGAACCGCAGAGCCCGGCGCCGCCGTCCTCGTCCTCTTACTTGCCAATATAGTCAGTGCCGAGCAGCACCGTGATGTCCGCCCCGGCGATCGCTTCGCCCGGCGCCTGGATCACCTTGCCGCACTCGAGCCAGCCCCGAATCTCAGCCGCCTCCTGCTCGTGGTCAGCGCGATCAATGACCTCCGAGGTCGCCGCCGCGTAGTTGGCGATTCGCACCTCCGTGACCTCGTATTCCTCGGCGCCGAGGCGCCGCACGAGGCCGCGCTCGACGCCCGGCACCTCGGTGGCGTTGATGATGGCCACCCGCGGCCGCGCGCCGTAGAGCACTTCCTTCACCACGTGCGACAGCTCCTGGTAGTCGGGCTCGAGGTAGCTGATGCCGGCGACGGTGATGGGGGTGCCCGGGAGCGTGCGCGCCTTGATGTGCTCGGGATCTATCGTCTTGCCGAGGTCGGCCATCGCCTCCAAGTCCCGGATCGTGAGATCGGTCTCCACCGCCTCCGAGACCACCTTGAGCAGCCGCGGCAGGCGCGCCAGGTTGCGCGGGGCGAACGCCTCTCGCGTCAGGGCGCGGACGAACAACTGCTGGCGGCGGATGCGCGTCAGGTCGCCCATGGCGTCGTGGCGATAGCGCACGTATCCCACCGCCTGCTCGCCGTTGAGGCGCTGCAGACCGGGACGCAGGTTGATGAGCAGCCCCCCCCGGCGGTCGCGGTAATACATCCGCTTGTCCACGTCTATCTCGACCCCCCCCAGGGCGTCCACCAGGCGCGCGAGACCGCCGGAGGCGACCGTGACATGATAGTCGCTGCGCACGCCGGTCAGCGCTTCGACCGCCTGGTCGGTGAGGGCGGCGCCGCCCAGAGTGTAAGCCGCGTTGATCTTCTTGGCGTCGTGCCCGGGAATGGCGACCCTGAAATCGCGCGGCACCGATAGGATGCCGATGGTGCGCTGCGACAGGTCGAGGGCGGCGACCATGATGGTGTCGGAGCGGGGTGCGTCGGCATCGTTGTCCACCCCGAGGATAAGCACGTTGACCCGCTTGAGGCCGTGGAAGGGCGGACGGAACATACCCATCATCTGGCCGCCGGGTCGCAGGCCGAGATGCTGCAAGTACCACCAACCGGCGCCCGCCGGCAGGCCGATAAGGACTACGGGAACCAGGAGCCACAGCCATCGCCGACGCCCCTGTTTTCGCGTGTTCGCTTTCGCCATCAGTTATGATTCCCCGCGGCCGGAGATGATAACCGGCCATGATGTCCGCACGAAACGATGGAGATGAACGCCGCCGCGTCAGCCGGCCGCCCGCGCGTCACCGCACCCGGCCCCCGGCGCGCCACCGCGCACGGCAGCGGCGGCGCCGCGCGCCAGTCGCGTCATGGCGGTTGCCGCTCTCCTGGCGACCAAACCCTGACTGCCGATCCGCGGCGCCTCCCGGGAGCGCCGCCCCGCGATCAGAGGCGCTCCGGGCGCGGATGCGCCTCATTGACGATGAGCCGGCGGCCCTTGAGCTCGAAGCCGTCCATGGCCTGGATCGCCCGCGCCGCGTTCTCATCATCGAGGTCCACGAAGCCGAAGCCGCGCGAGCGGCCGCTCTCGCGGTCGGTGATGATGCGCGCCGCCTGCACCCGGCCCACCGCGGCGAAGGCCTCGGCGAGCTCGTCCTCGGTCAGGCTCCACGGCAGGTTCCCGACATATAGCGTCACCGCCATCCCTATTCACCTCCTTTCCGGTTGGGCTCGGCGTCGTCGCCGCGATAGAGGCCGTGCTTGGCGATGTAGGTCTCAACCGCCGGCGGCGTCAGGTAGCGCAGGGACCATCCGCGCGCAACCCGCGCGCGGATGTCGGTGGACGATACGTTGACCCCCGGCGCCTCCAGCGCTCGCACCTGGCGCGCGAGCTCCCCCAGCGCGCGCTCCAGGCCCCCGAGGTCGTAACCCGGGCGCGTGACTGCGACCAGGCGGCAGAGCGCCGCCAGCTCCTGCGGCTCGCGCCAGGTGAGCAGCTCGCGCACCGCGTCGGCGCCGGTGATGAAGAACAGCTCCGCGGTCGGATGCTCCCGCTGCAATCGGCGCAGGGTGTCAATGGTGTAGGACGGCCCCGGTCGTTCCAGTTCGATCCGCGAGGCGGTGAAGCGCGGGTGATCGCAGGTGGCGGCCAGGGTCATGGCGTAGCGATGTTCCGCGTCGGTGACGCGGTAGTCCTTCTTGTGCGGCGGCTGGCGGCAGGGAACGAACGTCACCCCCTCCAGTCCCAACTGCGCCCGCGCCTCCTCGGCGGCCACCAGGTGCCCGTAGTGAATGGGATCGAAGGTCCCCCCCATCACACCCAGACGCGTCACCTGCGCACCCTCATGAGCGGATCTGGCCGGCCCCGTGAATGACGTACTTGTAGGTCGTGAGCTCGCGCAGCCCCATCGGCCCGCGCGCGTGCAGCTTCTGCGTGCTGATGCCAATCTCCGCGCCCAGCCCGAACTCCCCGCCGTCAGTGAAGCGAGTGGAGGCGTTGACGTACACCGCCGCCGCATCCACCGCCGCGCAGAAGCGCTCGGCGCGCGCGTAGTCGCGGGTGATGATGGCCTCCGAGTGCTTGGTGCCATGGGCGGCGATATGGTCGAGCGCCTGCTCCAGGCTCTCGACCACGCGCACCGCCAGGATGAGATCGAGATACTCGGTCGCCCAGTCGGTCTCCGTCGCCGCCGCCGCGTCGGGCAGGATCCCCCGGGTCACCGGGCACCCCCGCAGCTCCACCCCGTGCTCGACCAGGCGCGGCCCCACGCGCCGCAGGAAGTCCTCGGCCACCGCGCGGTGCACCAGCAGCGTCTCCGCCGCATTGCATACCCCCGGCCGCTGGCACTTGGCGTTGACGACGATCGCCTGTGCCATCTCCAAGTCCGCCGACTCGTCCACGTACACGTGGCAGTTGCCGACCCCGGTTTCGATCGCCGGCACGGTGGCGTGGTCCACCACCGCCCGGATCAGCCCCGCCCCCCCGCGCGGGATGAGGACATCCACGTACTGGTTGAGGCGCATCAGCTCCTGCGCGGCGGCGCGATCGGGGGTCTCGATCAACTGCATGGCGTGCGCCGGCGCTCCCGCCCCATGTGCCGCTTCACCGATGACGCGCACCAGGGCGGCGTTCGACTGCAGCGCCTCCGAGCCGCCCCGCAGGATGACGACGTTGCCGGCCTTGACGCACAGCCCGGCGGCGTCCACCGTGACGTTGGGGCGTGACTCATAGATCATGCCCACCACCCCCAGCGGTACGCGCACCTTGAGGATGAGCAGGCCGTTGGGACGGCGCCCGCCCGCGATCACTTCGCCCACCGGGTCGGGCAGGGCGGCGACCTCGCGCAAGCCCTCCGCCATCGCGGCGATGCGCTTCTCGCTCAGCAGCAGCCGGTCCACCAGCGGCTGCGCCAGCCCCGCCTCGCGCGCGGCGCGCACGTCGGCGCTGTTGGCGTCGAGGATGTACTGCCGGCGCTCGATCAGCGCGTCGGCCATCGCGTGCAGCACCCGGTCCTTGACCGCGGTGGAGCACGCAGCCATCTCCGCCGCCGCCGCGCGCGCCGCCTGCGCCTTCCTGATCACCTCTGGTCGTGCGTCGGTCATCCCGTTTCCATTCTCTGCAGCCGCGACGAACACGGAGAGCACAGAGAGGGAGGAGGAAAAGGGTCAGGTTCTCTGTGTTCTCTGTGCGTGGCTAAGCCCGGCCGCTCCCGTCAGTCCATGAAATCGAATTGCCGCTCGCCGATCAGCACCTTATCGCCGTCCTTCGCCCCCAATTCGCGCAGCCGCGGCACCACCCCCATGCGCTCCAGCGCGCCCTGGATGCTGCCCACCGCTTCCTCGCTCTCGAGGTCGGTGCGCGCCACCAGTCTCTCCACCGCCGAACCGGCGACCGCGTAAACGCCGTCGCCGACCTTGTGCACGTTCAGCGGCTCCGACTCGCGCGGCGGTATGATAACCCGTGGTTCAACGTTCTCCTCCGCTGGTGTCAGCTCCTCCACCAGATCGGCGCATCGGCGCAACAGCCGCTCCACCCCCTCGCCGGCGACCGCCGAGAGCGGGAAGACCTCGATCCCCGCGCCGGCGAGGTCGCGCGCGAACGCCTGCAGGCGCGCCGCCGCCGCCGGCAGATCCAGCTTGTTGGCCGCCACCACCTGCGGCAGCCGCGTCAGGTCGGTGGCGTAGGCACGCAGCTCCTGGTTGACCACGTGGAAATCGGCCGCGGGATCGCGCCCTTCGGCTGCCAGGTCCACGACGTGCACCAGCAGGCGGGTGCGCTCGATGTGGCGCAGGAAATCGTGCCCGCGGCCGCGGCCGGCATGCGCGCCCTCGACCAGGCCGGGCAGGTCGGCGGCGACAAAGGACCTGCCCTCGGGAGTGCGCACGACCCCGAGGTTGGGCGCCAGGGTGGTGAACGGATAGTCGGCGATCTTGGGGCGGGCGGCGGAGATACGCGACAGGAGCGTGGACTTGCCGGCATTGGGGAGGCCGATGATGCCGACATCGGCCAGCAGCTTGAGCTCCAGCCGCAGCCAGCGGCGCTCGCCCGGCTCACCGCGTTCGGCGAAGCGCGGCGCCTGGCGCACGGCCGTGGCGAAGCGCGCATTGCCGCGTCCGCTCCGTCCTCCGCGGGCGACCAGACACGCGTCGCCCGCACGCGCGAGATCGGCGAACTGCACGCCGGAGTTCGCGTCGTAAGCTACGGTTCCGGGGGGAACCGCAATGTACACGTCTGCGCCGCGGCGGCCGGTCTTGTTAGCGCCGGCCCCGTGCCCCCCGCGCTCGGCGCGGAAATGGCTCCTGCGCAAGAAATCAATAAGGGTGCGCACCTTGGCGTCGGCGCGCACCCACAGGTCTCCACCGGGTCCCCCATCGCCGCCGTCGGGGCCGCCCCGCGGCACGTGCTTCTCACGCCGGAAGCTGGTGGCTCCGTTGCCGCCATCCCCCGCTTGGACGAAGATCTTGGCTTCGTCAACCAGGATCGAACCCGAACCGGACAAGCGTCGCTCCGCGCCTGGCAGGCGCCTAGGCAGCCGCCGCCGGGATCACGCGGACGCGCCGGCTCCCGTTGCCCGCCCCCTCGAATACGACCCGGCCCGCGACCTTGGCAAACAAGGTGTGATCGTTGCCGATGCCGACATTGAGGCCGGGCCGAACCTTAGTTCCCCGCTGGCGGATGATGATCGCGCCGGGCTTGACCGTCTCGCCGGCGAACGCCTTCACCCCCAGCCGCTTGGACTTGCTGTCCCGCCCGTTGCGGGTGCTGCCCATGCCTTTCTTGTGTGCCATGGAGAATGCCTCCGCTAGCGCTTCGTCGCCCCGGCGCCGGTCTCGATGCGCTCGACCAGCAGGCGCGTGAGGCGCTGGCGATGCCCCTGGAGCCGCCGATAGTTGCTCTTGGGCTTGTACTTGAAGACGCGCACGCGCGGCCCGCGGCCGTGAGCCAGCACGCGGCAGACAATGCGCGTGTCGGCCAGCACCGGGGTGCCCACGCGCACGTTTGCGCCGTCGGCCACCATCAGCACGCGGGCGATCTCCACGCGCTCGCCGGCCGCTGCCGGCAACGTCTCCACGTCCAGCACTGCCTGCTCCTGGACGCGGTATTGCTTCCCGCCAGTCTCAACGATTGCGTACATGAATGCGCTCCGAGGTGAACTGTATCTTAGCAGAAACGGAAACCCGCTGTCAACTCGAATGGCCCCGGGGGTAGTGTACCATCGAGTGTGTAAACGGCTCCGGGGCTAAAAGAGGAGGGGTTCGGCTCAGCCTGTAAGGTTGGGTGAAGTGGGACCAACCGAAAGGAGGAGCAGAACCCGTGGCTAGACTTCGAGATGTGGTGAAGGAACCCTGTTTGGCGGACTTCGATTTGGAGACGTGGGTGTGGGAGGACCTGACGGCGCGGGCGCGGGAGCAGCTGCAGGCGCTGCTGGAGGCCTCGATGGAGACCGAGCTCACCGAGCGGCTGGGCTACGCGCCGTATCAGCGGGACCCGGCGCTGCACAGCGACTACCGCAACGGCTACTACTATCGCAACCTCGACACGCAGTTTGGGCCGCTGGAGGGCCTACAGGTGCCGCGCACGCGCGCCAGCGGCGCCCACTACCGGGTGCTGGAGTGCTACAGCCGCCGCGCCCCCTGGGTCAATCAACTGATCCAGGAGATGTTCCTGGCGGGGATTGGGACGCGCCGGGTGGGGTTGCTGCTGGGCGGCCTGCTCGACGCCAGCGTGTCCGCCTCCACCGTCTCGCGCATCAGCGCGCGGCTGGACGGCGAGGTGCGCGCCTGGCACACGCGGGAGCTCAAGGACGAATACCAGTATCTCATCCTGGACGGCGTGCGCGTGCGCATCAAAGGAGCCTGTGGGGCGGTGCAGTGGGTGGCGTTGTGCGTCTATGGGATCACGTTTGACGGCAAACGGGAGATGATTGACTACCTGCCCGCCCGGAGCGAATCCGAGGCCGAATGGGTGAGGCTGCTGGAGGATCTGCGCCGTCGCGGGCTTACCGGGGAGAAGGTGGAGCTGGCGGTGACGGACGGCGCGCAGGGGCTGATCAACGCCTTGCAGTTTGTCTTCCCGCGCGTGCGGCTGCAGCGCTGTGGCTAGGCTTTGCCGCCACCCCGGCCCGAAGGGCTTAGGGGCTGGGCGCACAAGCTGCGCAACGTCGCCAACCTGCTCAAGGCGGGGCAACGCGAGCAGTGCCTGCGGGATGCTGCGGCGATCTACCAGGCCGGCAGTCGGCGGGAGGCACTCTATCTCTTCCGCTGGTGGAAGGCGAAATGGGGGCCGCTAGCGGCCAAAGCGGTGGCGTGCCTGGAGAAGGACCTGGAGTCGCTTGTGACCTTCTTCTCGCAGCCCAAAGCGCACTGGAAGAAGATCCGCACCACCAACGTGATCGAGCGCCAGTTTCGCGAGGTGCGCCGACGCACCGACCCCATGACCTGCTTCGTCAACCAACAGAGCGCCGACCGCATCCTATATGCGATCTTTCACTACGCCAACCAGCGCTGGGCCCAATCCCTCCTCAAGGAGTTTACACATAAGTATTGACACTACCGGCCCCGGGGGGGTGTGACCTCGAAAAGTGGGGATTACCATGGGCGTCGCGCAACCATCCCCACGGCAAACGGTCACACCCGCAAGGGAGGGGACATAGGGGTCGAGGTGGAACAGGTGTGCGTGCGGACCGCAGCCTATGAACGAAAGGAGACGCCATGGACGCGATGCCGTCGCCAGCCTTTCCGTCGGGCAATGATCCCAGTCTGCTCCCGCAGGTCGCGAGATGGAACTGGGGCGCGTTCTTTCTCAACTGGATATGGGCCTTCGCCCATCGCCTGCCGGTGTGGGGCGTCATCGGTTTGATAACGCAGTTCATCTTCCCGGGCGGGCTGGTAGTGGCCATCTATCTGGGCGTCAAGGGCAGCGAGTTGGCGTGGGAGCAGCGGCCGTTCCGCGACGTTGCCGAATTCCAGGCCACCGAGCGCGTATGGGGATGGTGGGGCCTTGGGTTGTTCCTCCTGGATGTCCTATTCGTGGGTGCGATCCTGGTGGTCATCTTAATGCCGCTGCTCACGCGAGCGCTGCACAGCGGGCTTCCGTTCTGAGGCGGGCACTGCCGGCGCGCAATCACGCATGGCGCGGCATACGGCCTCCAGCCTCGGTGACCAGGACCGCCATACCGCCGGAGGACGCGGAGCGGCTGTTGGCCGAGTCCATTGAGCGCCTGCGGGCGACCGGGCTGGCGGTGCACACCGGAGTCTTTCGCAAGCACCTGCGCGTCGAGATCCATAACGAGGGTCCGGTGACGCTGCTCTTCGACAGCCGGTGGAGTCTCTGACGCCGGATTGGCGCTGATGGGATCGCAGCCATGAGATGCGAGGGCCATTGATATGCGTAGATGGGCGCTGGTCATGTTCCTCATCCTTCCGGGTCTGGCAGTGATGCTGGTCTGCGGATGCTACTTGTTGCCGGAATGGAGCGCACTGAATGCGACGCATGTACGACTCGAGGGTCTGATTGCACAGAATGCCGACTTGCGGCGGTTGTTCATCGTGGATGCGCAGGAGGATTTGCATCGCATCAACGCCTTCGCCGAGGGTGTCGGATTCCTGCTGGGCGCACTGCTGGCGGGCCTCGGGGTGCATGGCCTGTGCGTAATATCGGGAACAGGAAGTCACGCGCGCAGTTCCAATCTATTGTAGGGCGGGCGTGCTTGAGGTTGTTGCATAATCCCGTCTGGGCGGGAACCACGCGCGTCCGCGACGGCAAGATTCTTCGCTCCGCAGCTCGCTTATGCTCGCGGCGGAACTCAGAATGACATCTTTCCGCGCCGGTGACGCAGGCCCTGGGAGTTACGCAACAGGGACGCCTACGCCCGCCGTTCCGGAATAGACGCACCTGGGCAGGCGCGCCCTATAGACTCCGGCGCCGACGATTCACCCGTTACGTGATAACTCTACCACTGAGGCGCGGCCCGCGGGGCGTTACGTAGTCACCCGGTGCGCGTGCAGCACGTCGCTGAGGCGCCCCAGGGCTTCGAGCAGGGCTTGGAGCTGCTCGGTGCCGGTGACCCCCGCCTGACGCATCCGCACATGCCCTCCCCTGCTGCCGTGGGGGCGCACGGCGGTGCGCCTCTGGTCTGCTGCAAGAAAAGCCCTGCAAGCTGCGTATGTAGAACCGAGGAGGCAGCGATGCCGTGAGGGGCCCATGGCAAGCGACGATGAGCTGATAGGTCGTTCGCTGGCGGGCGATCGCGCCGCCTTCGATGACCTCGTCCTGCGCTACCAGGATTCATTGTTTCGCCATCTGCTGGTGTTGAGCGGACATCCGCAACTGGCGGAGGATCTCTGCCAGGAAGCTCTCATTCGATTCTACCGCACGCTGGCACGCTTCCATCGGGGCTGGCCCGTCGCTCCGCTGCTCTTCAAGATCGCGACTAACCTCTGGCGCGACGGCCGCCGACGACGGGCGGCCATCACCACAGACTCCCTCGACGCGCTGCCCGGCGACTGCGCCGTGGAG
This sequence comes from Armatimonadota bacterium, assembly GCA_035527535.1. Taxonomy (NCBI): domain Bacteria; kingdom Bacillati; phylum Armatimonadota; species Armatimonadota bacterium. The sequence continues at coordinate 3,546 of DATLAK010000192.1, read as the reverse complement.
CCGGAGGTTGTAGTCTTGCAGCGACTGCAGCGTGGGGCGATCGCAGACGCCATCGCGCGCCTGCGCTGGGAGTACCGCGCGGTCATCTCGCTGCGCTATGACCAGGGACTGAGCTATCGCGAGATCGCGCAAGCGCTGCGGGTCTCGGTGGGCACAGTCGCGGCGTGGTTACACCGCGCGGTGGACGAGCTGCGCGCCGCGCTTGACGCCGACGCCGGCGAGGAGGTGGCGCGGTGAAATGCAGACAGGTGCTTGTCCTCGCCCAGCCCTTCGTGGACGATGTGCTCGACGGCGGCACGCGCGAGCGGATGCAGGCCCACGCTCGGCACTGTGCAGCCTGCCGCGCCGCGCTCGATGCGCGACGCCAACTGGTCACGCAGGTCGGGGCCGTCGTGCGCGGCCGTGCGGTGGCGCCCGCCGGTGTGGCAGAGGGCGTGCGCACATGGCTTGCGGCCCAGCCCGTATGCGCCCGTAATCCCCGCCGCTGGCGGGCCTTGGGGCTGGCGGTATGCGCCGTTGCGCTTGCCGCAGGCATTGCCCTCGGCCTGCTGCGCGCACACCGGCAGCCGCTGGCGACGGTGGCACAGATGCGCCCGCCGGCCGCTGTGGCACCCCGACTGGTCGCGGCGCCACGCGTTTTGCGCGTCGGCACCAGGCTGTTTCGGGGCGCGGTAGTCACCACCGGCGCCGGCGGCCGCGTGACCCTGGCGATGCCAAGCGGCAGCGAGCTGACCCTGAACTCCAACAGCAAGGTGGCGCTGCCCGCGTCGGGCGTCGTTGCGCTGACAGCGGGCGAGATCTACTGCCGCAGCCAGGCCGGTGAGATTCAGCGCATTGACACGCCCGCCGGTCGCATCCGCCTGCTGGGCACCGCCCTCAACGTGCAAGCGCAGAGCCACGATACCGTCGTGGTCACGGTGATTCAAGGGCAGGTGCAACTCGTCAACGCCCACGGGGAAGCGATAGTCCGGGCCGGAACGCAGTCGGTGCTGGCGCGGTGGTCGCCGCCCCGGCAAGGCGTGCCCGTCAATACCTCGGCCGAGATCGCCTGGTATGCGGGCGCCCCCCAGCCCGCTGACGCGGAGCTACTCATCCGCCAGTTGAGCGACCGCGACGCGCAGGTTCGCGCCCGTGCGGCGGAAGCGCTGGGTAACCTCAAGGAAGCGCGGGCGGTGGAACCGCTCGTCGGCGCGCTGCGCGACAAGGATCCCCTCGTCCGGCGGAAGGCGGCGTGGGCGCTGGGCGAGATCAAGGATGCGCGTGCGGTGAGGCCGCTGCTCTCGGCGTTGAGGCCCAAAGACGAGGCACTCTCGCGCAGTGTGATCGAGGCGCTGGCGAAAATCGGCTCGCCGGCGATTGACGCCCTCGCGGCGGCGGTGAAGAGCGGAAACCAGGAGGTGCGTGAGGGCGCAATCGCCGCACTATTGAAAATCGAAGACCCGCGCCTCACCAGGGTGTGGGTGAGCGCGCTGAAGGCGGAGCACAAAGAAGTACGGGAGATAGCCGCCATCGCTCTGGCGATCACCGGAGGCACCCCGGCAACGCGGCCGCTGGCGGCGACGCTGCAAGATCAGGATGAAGAACCGGATGTTAGGTGGGCAGCAGCCTTTGGGTTGATGATCAGGCAGGAGGACGAGGCGCTGGATTCGCTGCTCATCGCGCTGAAGGACAAGAACGCGGATGTGCGCGCGATGGCAGCCTTTGCGCTCGGGGAGAAGGAGGACGAGCAAGCGGCGGACGCGCTCATCGCCGCCCTCAGGGACGAAGACCCCACGGTCCGGGAGGCCGCGACCTGGGGGCTGACGATCAGCCACCCCGCCAAGGCGCTGGAGCCCTTGGTCGCCATCCTGAAGGACGAGCATCCTGCCGGACCTCGGGGCAGCGCCCAATCGAAGACGGGGTTCTCTGAGCAGGGCCCGACGGGGGAGAAGCGCGACGTCCACATGAGTCATCATCAAGCCATGCGCTTCCTTGCCACCCGCGCCCTGGGCGAGATGAAGGACTCCCGCGCCGTCGAGACCCTGGTCGCGGCCCTGAAGGATCGGGACCCCGTCGTGCGACAGGGAGCCGCAAGTGGTCTCGCGGCCTCAGATGACACGCGGGCAGTTGAATCGCTGCTCGGGGCCGTCAAGGACCCGGATGCGCGGGTGCGGCGGGCGGCCATGCAAGGGCTGGGCCATTTCAAGGACCCGCGCGCGGCGGACGCCGTGCTCGCCGCCATGGATGACAAGTATCCGCTGGTCGCGGCAGCCGCGGCCGAGGCGCTCGGGAACACGGGGGATGCGCGCGCATTTGATCGCTTGATGGCGGCTATGAGGAGCAAGGAGCCAATGGTTCGCGCGGGCGCGTGCTGGTCGCTCGGCATAATCGCTGATGCGCGGGCCTTCGATTCCCTGGTGGCCGCGCTCCAGGACCACTTTCCGGGCGTGCGCCAGAACGCGGCGTTCGCGCTGGGACGTCTTCGTGATCAGCGGGCAGCCGCGCCGCTGATCGCCGCTTTGGCGGATAAGGACGCGTACGTGCGAGAGCACGCAGCCAGCGCGCTCGGCTCTATCCCTGACCCGCGCGCCCTGCAGCCGCTGATCGCCGCCCTGCGGGACGAAGAGGAAGATGTCCGGGCGGCCGCAGCAAGCGCCCTGGGCAGCCTGAAGAACCCAGCGGCCATCAAGCCCCTGGTAGGCGCGCTGAACGACTTATCCTCCGAGGTGCAGTGTAATGCGGTCACGGCGCTCAGCAATATAGGGGATGAGAAGGCGGTCGCCGCGCTGCGCGCCGCGGTGACGGGTGGCGGGTCCTCCGCTCGGGCGGCGGCCGCCGATGCCTTGCAGCGGATGGGCGCCGCCGGTCAGTCGCCTGAGCAGTGGCTCGCCGCGCTCAAGGACCCCGATCCGGGGGTCAGGGCCAGCGCCGCCCGGGCGCTGCAGGACGCGCGTGACCCGCAGGCCGTCGAACCGCTGATCGCGGCGCTCTCCGACAGCGCCCCCGATGTTCGCGAGGCTGCCGCGCGCGCCTTGGGCCGCATCGGCGACAAGCGAGCATTCGAGCCTCTTGTCAAAGCCCTCGGCGACCGCAACGCTGATGTGCGCGCAGCCGCCGCCGAAGTCCTCGGCCAGATCGCGGATAACCGGGCTGTCGAGCCGCTGCGGTCGGCGCTCGACAAGGAGCAGGACCAACCGACCTCCGCCAAGATGGCGGTAGCCTTGGGGCGCCTGCACGACCCGCGCGCCGTGGAACCACTACTGGCGGCACTCAAGGCCGAGGACTGGGTGATTCGCAGCGAGGCCGTCAGGGCCTTGGCGGCCACCGGCGACCCGCGGGCGTTCGAGGCGGTGGCCACGGCCCTCGGCGATCAGCATGAGGGGGTGCGTGAGGCGGCCATGTCAACGCTAGCCGACATGAAGGACTCCTCCGCGGTGGCCGCCCTCGGCGCGAGCGTCAAAGAAGACCCCGTGCCGCGCCTGCGCCGCAGGGCGATGTGGGCGCTGGGTCAGATCGGCGACAAGCGAGCGGTGGAATACTTGGTCGCGGCTTTGGGCGACCCCGACG
>DATLAK010000191.1 GCA_035527535.1 Armatimonadota bacterium | reverse complement strand
AGGAGCGCAGCGCCGCTCTGGCCTGCGTCTTCGCCGAGCGCGTCATGGCCCACCTCGTCGCCTGCGGCGTCGCGCTCGACGAGGTCGGCTTCCAGACCGACAACGGCCCCGAATACGCCGGCGGCCAGGGCCGCCACGGCGTGCCCCACGGCTTCAAGCCCACCGTGGAGGCGCGCCTGGTGACCCACAACTTCATCCCGCCCTCAGCTCACACCTACCAAAGCGATGTCGAAACCGCGCACCGGCTGTGCGAGGACGAGTTCTACGATCGCGAGGACTTCGCCGGTCGCGTTCACTTCCTCGATAAGGCCCGCAGCTATTGGCTCTACTTCAACGTCGCGCGCCGCAACGGCTACAAAGGCAACCGCTCGCCGCTGGAGATACTGCAGCAGGAGGCGCCCCAGGTCGACCCGCGCATCACCCTGTGGCGCAGCGTCTTTCTTGAAGACCATTCCCACATCCTGCTGCCAAAGGAGATTCAACGCCTAAGGGGTAAGGATCTACCTGTTCATCCCTCACGCGCGGGTGGGAGCGAAAAGTGGGGATTGCCCTTGGGCGGCGGCCCCACAGTGTGGGGCCGCCGCCTGACTCCGGGCCCTGATCAGTGCCGCGTCTATCCCAGGCCCAGCGGCGGCACGGTGACGGCGCGGCCGGTCTCCAGCGACTCGATGGCCGCCTGGATGACGTTCTGGGCGGCGAGGCCGTCCCGCCCCGAGCCGTCTATTTCGTCCGGCTCGACGTCCGCGCAAATCTGTTCCAGGAAGCGATGCAGGCGGCGGCGGAAGGTGTCGGAGAAGCCGGTCATGCCGCCGCAGATGGGATTGGTGATAACCGTTTTCTCGGGCGAGGCGTGAGGATAGAGCGTGAGCTCCTTGTACATGTCCACCAGGACGAAGCGGCCCTGGGTGCCGGCGACCTCGCAGCGCTCCATGGGGTGGCCGCGGAGGATGTCGTAGCTGCCGGTGAGATGGCCGATGGCGCCGCCGGCGAACTTGACGTTAAACTGCGCGGTGGACCAGATGGCGCGCCCGGGCGCCTTGATGGCAAAGCACTGCACCTGCGCGATGTCGCCGCAGTAGTAGCGCATGATGTCAATCGTGTGGGGGTGCAAGGCCTTGAGGTGGAAGTAGGGTGAGCTTTCGGCGGGATTGCCGATCCACATCGCCATGTTCATGAACAGCGGCGCGCCCACTCGGCCCTCGGCGATCCAGCGCTTGGCCGTGACCGCCGCCGGAGTGAAACGGTGGTTGAGGTTGGTGCCGAGGCAAACGTTTCGCTCCCGCGCCTTGAGCACCATCTCGCGCGCGCGCGGCACCTCGTTGCTCAGGGGTTTCTCGCACAGCACGTGGCAGCCGCGTTCCAGCGCCTGCATGGTCGGCAGGTAGTGGTCGCTGCCGTACTCGTATCCGCCGGTGGCCACGCTCACCACCTGCGGGCGCAGCGCCTCCAGCATCGCCGCCGCGTCGTGGAACCCCGGCACTCCCAGCCGCGCAGCCGCCGCATCGGCGCGCTCGGGGATGAGGTCGCACACCCCCGCCAACTCGGCCAGTGAATCCTCGCGATAGATGTCGGCATGGCGGTTGCCGATGGGCCCCATGCCAATGACACAAACCCTAAGCATCACCGTTCACCCGTGGCGCCGGCGGTTGTTGGGCCGGGGGCGCTCACCTCCACCACTGCCCCCGTCTCCAGCGACTTGAGCCCAGCCTCCACCGCCAGCTGCGCGGCGAGCGCATCGTGCCCCGAGCCCTCGATGCCGGCGGGAGCACCGCCCGCGAGCTGCTCCAGCAGGCGGCTGATGCGGCAGTGGTACGTATCGTCGTAGCCCCCCAGCCCGCCGAAGATGGAGTTGGTGTAGGTGGTCTTCTCTTCGTCGGCGTGCGGGAAGAGCGTGGCTTCCTCGTAGATGTTCTCGATCACCAGGCGCGCGGTGGTGCCGGCGACCTCGCAGCACGCCAGCGGATGGTGCGCCGCCATGTCGCGGCTGACGGTCAGGTGACCGACGACGCCGGCCGCGAGTTCGAGGTTGACTTGCGCGGATGACCACTCGGCGCGCCCGGGCGCGCGGGCGGCGAAGCAGTGCAGGCGCGTGATATCCCCGCACAGCCAGCGGGTGAGATCGAGGCCATGGTGGGCGAGCTGCCACAAAGTGCGCTCGCCGCACAGCCCCTGCTCCGGCGCGCACCACAGGGCGAGGTTGGCGAACAGGGGCGTTCCCAGCCGGCCCTCGGCGAGCCAGCGCTTGGCCCTGAGCGCCGCCGGGGTGAAGCGCAGGTTGAAGTTGACCGCCAGGTGCCGCCCGCGCACCGTCGCCGCGGTCACCAGCTCGCGGGTCTGGCCGGCGCCGGGCGCTGGCGGCGCCTCGCACAGAACGTGGCACTCGCGTTCCAGCGCCTGCAATGCCACTGCCGCCGAATCATCACCCGCGCAGACGCTCACCAGGTCGGGGCGCAGGGCGTCGAGCATCTCCCCCGCGTCGCCGAATGCCTCCGCCCCCAGGCGCGACGCCGCCGCGCGCAGGCGCTGCGGGTTGCTGTCGCACACCCCCACCAACTGTGCCCGCTTATCCCGCCGATAGGCGTCGGCGTGCAGATTGCCGGCAGGGTCCAGACCGATCACGCATACTCGTAGCATGGCTCAAGCTCGAAGTCCGACAGAGTTGACGACGTTTTGGCTCACTCGCGCCCGGCAGGCGGTTTCGCGCTGACGGGCGCAGCGCCGCGGGTGACGAACGCACGGCGCGGATCAGGTCACACCCGTGAGCAGCTTGAAGACGCAGTAATCGCCGCACATAGTGCAGGTGCCGGCGGGCACGTCGCCCGTGCGCCCATGCAGCTCGCGGGCGCGCGCGGGGTCAATCGCCAGCTCGAACTGACGCGGCCAATCGAGGGCGCGGCGGGCGCGCGCCATCGCGTCATCCCAGGCGCGGGCGCGGGCGCCCAGGCGGACGACGTCGGCGGCATGGGCGGCGATGCGGGCGGCGATGACGCCGTCGCGCACCTCCTGGGGGCCGGGCAGCGCCAGGTGCTCCGAGGGCGTGACATAGCACAGGAAGTCGGCCCCGGCCATGCCCGCCAACGCGCCGCCGATGGCCGAGGTGATGTGGTCATAGCCCGGAGCGACATCGGTCACCAGCGGGCCGAGCACGTAGAATGGCGCGCCCTTGCACACTTGCTTTTGCAGGATGACGTTGGCCGCCACCTGGTCCAGGGGCACGTGCCCCGGCCCCTCCACCATCGCCTGCACCCCGGCCGCGCGCGCGCGTTCGACCAGCTCCGCCAGCACCACCAGCTCCTCCACCTGGGCGCGGTCGGTGGCGTCGGCCAGGCACCCCGGGCGCAGGCCGTCGCCCAGGCTCAAGGTCACATCGTGGCGGCGCGCGATGTCGAGCACGCGGTCGAACTGTTCGTAGAGCGGGTTCTCGCGGTCGCTGGCCTTGATCCAGCAGGCGAGGAAGGCCCCGCCGCGGCTGACGATGCCGGTGAGACGCCCCGACTGCTCGATGTAGGAGACGATGGCGCGGGTGACGCCGCAGTGCAGGGTCAAGAAGTCCACGCCGTCGGCGGCGTGGCGCTCGATGACGGCGAAGAGGTCATCGGGGTTCATGGCGCGGATGCTGCCGCCGCTGCTGATGGCCGCGATCGCCGCCTGGTACACGGGTACCGTGCCCAGCGGCAGCGGGCACTGGTCGAGCATGGCGCGGCGCACCGCGTCGGGGTCGCCGCCGGTGCTGAGGTCCATCACCGTGTCGGCGCCGGCGTCCATCGCCGCTTGCAGCTTCTGCATCTCCAGCTCCAGCGCGGGCTGGCCCGAGGAGGTGCCGAGGTTGGCGTTGACCTTGATGCGCAAACCGGCGCCGATGCCGCGCGGGTCGAGCGCGCGGTGGGCGGGGTTGGCGGGTACGACGATGGTGCCGGCGGCGATGCCGGCGGCGATGGTTTCCGGTTCCAGCCCTTCCTGGCGGGCGACCTCCGCGACTTCGCGCGTGACCTGGCCCGCGCGCGCGGCTTCAACCTGGGTCATCATTCTGCGGTCACCTATGTGCTCTGCTCGATGGCGCGTACCAACTGGCGCGCCGCCGCCTCCATGTCATCGGCGCGGCTGATGGCCGTGATCACGGCGGCGCCGGCGGCCCCGGCGCGCATGACCGCGGCGACGTTGGCGGCGGTGATGCCGCCGATGCCGATGATGGGCAGCGCGACCGCCCGGCGCATCTCCGCCAGCCGCTGCGGGCCCACCGGAAGTCCGGCGTCGGGCTTGGTCTCGGTGGCGAACATGGCGCCCACGCCGAGGTAGTCCGCGCCCTCCGCCACCGCCTGTCGCGCCTCATCCACGGTTGACGCCGACGCGCCGATGATGAACCGCCGCTCGCTGCCCTTCGCTGCGCGCCGGGCGGCGGCGACGGGCAGGTCCTCCGGTCCCAGGTGCACGCCGTCGGCCTGCGCCGCCAGCGCCACGTCGAGGCGGTCATTGACGATCAACAGCGCGCCCGCCGCCGTGCACACCGCGCGCAGTTCCGCGGCGGTCGCCAGCAGTTCCCGCACCGACATCTCTTTGTCGCGGAACTGGATCGCCCGCGCGCCGCCCGCAAGCGCGGCGCGCGCGACATCGGCGTGGCCGCGGCCCTGCCATCGCTCGGTGACGACGTAGAGCCCGTATGTGCCCGGCAACCGTTTTCTCGACACCGCTTGATCGCGCGCCCTCATCCCTAGAATATTCGCCGCCGGCGATGGTTTGACCTGTCAGGTGCGGCAAACCAGGTGCCAGTGTCGCCGTGGTGGGCCTGCGGGGCGTTACTGCGGGGCGGTGTGCCGGCCAGGCGGGCCGCGAACCGCTCGATGGTGCGCGTCAGGCCCTCCTGCGCGGTCGCGCCGGGGGCGTAGCCGAGCAGCTTGCGCGCCCGGGTCAGGTTCGGGCGGCGAACCTTGGGGTCGTCCGCGGGCGCGTTCGCGCACCGCGGGGATGGCCGTTGGCCGCGCCTTTACATGTACATGTCGGTGCTGACGGCGTAGCAGCGCGCGCCTTGGAGGGTGCTGCCAGCCTTCAGGCGTTGCCGGCCAGGCGGTAGAGCTCCATCGGGTTATCGAAGAACCACCTGCGGGCGACGGCGATGGCCTGCGCCTCGGTCATCAGCCCCGCGTCCACGCGGCGCCCCAGCACCATCGCAATGTTCTCCCGCGCCATCACCAGGTGTCCGTACACCTTCTCCACCGGCGTGACGTAGTCGCCGCCGAACGCGGTGAGCTTGTTGACCGGCACCAGGTCCATGTACTCGTCCAGCGCCGAGCGCGCCATCACCGGCGAGATGATGTGGCTCCAGCACAGGTTGAGCCAGACGTGGGGGAAGTTCTTGGCGATGACGCCGGTGGTGCGCACCTCCGGCATGCCCATGTGGTAGAGATCGAAGCGCGTCTGCGGATTGCGCACGAAGATGGGGATCAAGTGCTGCACCGCCATCTCGCGGAAATCGCCCCACATGCCGGCGTGCGCGGCGACCGTGAGGTCCCGCCGCGCGGCCACCTGCAGCAGGTGCTCGGTGACGTAATCGCGCAGCGGGTTCATCACCGGGAGCTGCGCGTGGGCATCGCGGCGTAAGCTCTCGAACGCCGCCGTGGCCTCGGCCCGGTCGGGCACGCCGTAGGGCTGCGAGACGATCTTGATGCCGACCGCCCCGTTGTCCTGCCAGCGTGCGACGGCCTTCTCGACCACCAGCAGGTAATCGTCCAGGGTCGCCACGGACTCGCCCAGGTCGCGGCCGCACACGGCGAGTTCCTCCCAGGTCCTCGCCGTTGAGAGAGGATCACTGCGCATCACCGGCAGCAGCAAGTCGTCGGCGCGAACGCTGGCCGGGTTCTGGGTCAGCGCATAGCGAATCCGGCACTTGTCGCGGAGCATGCGGTGGTAGATGCCCGGGGTATTCTGCCGCTGCATCGCCTCCGATAGCGGGCGGTAAGTGTCGTCGTTGATGTCATCGAAGCCGTAGAACTCTTGGGCGGCGATGAAGGCCGGCCGCGCGTAGGAGCCGTGGCGGATGTGCTCCAGATAGGGACGCAGCAGTCCCCAGCGGTGATCGAGGGGCAGCTCGGGGTTGAGCATCGCCTCGTAATCCTGGGGCGCCATGCCGGAAGTGATGAGGTCGGTGCGGGTGTACTGGGAGAACAGCGTCAGCGCATCCACCCGCTGGTTGGTGCGCACGTCCTCAGGCGGCAGGTGCTCGTGCGCGTCAATGATCTCGAACTCGGCGAAGGTCCGCACCAGCGCTTGTGCGGTGTCGGGAAGCCTCATGGTGATGCCTCTCTCACGCCGCGATCGGCGCTCGGTCTGTACCTACGACGAGGAGCGGTCCTATTCCTGCGCAAAGGAGGCCGCGGGCGCGGGCGGCCTCATGCGCGCACCAGGCGGTGGCGGATGGCGTAGCGGGTGGCCTGCACGCGGTCGCTGAGGCCGAGCTTGCGGAACAGGTTGGTGATGTGCACCTTGACTGTGCGTTCGCTGATGAAGAGCTTGTCGGCGATCTCGGCGTTGCGGTTGCCCTGGGCGAGCAGGGACAGCACCTCGACCTCGCGCGTGGTCAGCAGGCGGTCGGGAGCCTCGCGGCGGGTGCGGGCGAGGCGGGTGAACTCCTCGAACAGCTTGCCTGTCATCTCACGCTGGAGCCAGGTGCCGCCTTTGCCCACGCTGCGCACGGCGCTCAGGATGAGCGGGGGGTCGGCATCCTTGAGGACGTAGCCCGAGGCGCCGCTTTCGATGGCGTCGGCGAGGCAGACCTCGTCATCGAGACCGGTGAGGACGATGACCCTGGTTTCAGGGGCGCGGGCGTTGGTCTCGCGCAGGACGTGCAGGCCGCCCTCCGGCGGCAAATCGAGGTCGAGCAGGATGATGTCGGGCTTGAGGCCCTCGACCGCGGCCAGCGCTTCCTCCGAGGATCCCGCCTCCCCCACCACGCTGAGATCGTCGTGCTGCTCGAGGAAGACGCGCAAACCGTAGCGATAGAAGTGGTAGTCATCGGCGATCAGGATCCGCACTGGCCGCGGCTTCAGCGCCTGCTTGTCGCCTTGCTTGCTCATGGCTGCCTCCCCGGTCGGTGTGCTGTTCGAAGGTCTTAGCCCTTTCGTGCTGGTTGTATTCCACATTTGGCGCCAAGATCTAGGGCGACAAGCGGATTGGTTGTGGACCCGAATAGTGCTACCATCATCTTGTGACGAAGCTCTGTGGAGGTGCGGGACGATGCGGCGCATAATGGAGCATCTGGCGGCGTACAGCGTGGTGGCGACCGTCATCTGGGTCGAGCTTAGCGGCCACGCCGCGGGCGGGCGCTTATCGCTCGTCATCGCCGCGCTGGCTACGGTGGTGCTCCTGGCGCTGGATATCGAGTGGATCGCCGGCGCGACCCAGGAGCGCCGCGAGGCGGCCGCGCACGCCCGCGCGGTGGTCGAGTCCGAGCGCTTGCGGCGGCGCGCCTACGATCTCTGCGCCAGTCTCCGTCTGGGCTTCGACATCTGCGAGGACTGCTGGGCCTGGCATCCCGAGCGGGCGACCAGGGAGCTCGACCGACTGCGGGCGGCCGTGGGGCAGTTCCTCAGCGCGGACCTCAGCACTTCGGGGTAGCCTCGAGCAAGCTGCAATCAATCGGGCGACGGCGTCCGTCCCCGGACCGGGGAGGGGCGCCGTCGCCCACGCCGATCCGCGCGCCCGCTGCGGCCCCGGGCCCGACCCTACGCCGCATTATTCATGTCATTCTGAACGCAGTGAAGAATCTCGCCTCCGCATAGCAGATTCCTCGCGGAGTTTATCCCCTCGTTTGGCTCGGGGCAGGCTCTGAGCGAAGTCGAGGGGCTCGGAATGACAGTATGCGGTCACCTTGCCCTCTTCATTCCCTTACCGCTGAAATGCCGAACAGCGGGCTAGGCCGTTGGCCGCCGTGGCGGGCCGACTCGTCGGCCCTAGCCACTTGTATAGAAGATTCTTCCAGGAGGTGAACCACGGATGAACGCCGATGAACGCAGACCGGACTGGAGGGATGATCAGATCCGCCATCTGGCTAGGCTCTACAGCCGCCACGGCGGTCCGATTCATCGGGCCTAGCCGCGTGTCCATCTGTGTGCATCTGTGGTTGGCTTCTGTTTGTAGGGACAATCTCTATTGGTTCCGGCCAAAGGCCGGGTTAGGAATAATGCGGGCTACGCGTAGGGCAAGGTCACCTTCTCTCCCCCGGCGGCCGCCGACTCGTCGAGCGCGAAGCACACCTCGTGGGTCCGCACCGCGTCGTCGAGGTTGACATGTGATTCGACGTCGTTGAGGATGCAGTCCACGAAGTGGTCTATCTCCCCCTGGAAGGGATGGTGGGTGACATCGCCGCTGTCGGGCAGGATGGTGGGGATGGTCGCGAACTCCTTCTGCCCCGGCAGCATCGTCACCGAGTAGAGGCGGTTATTGCGGATGGCGCCCTCCTTGCCCAGCAGGTCCAGGTTGAAGCTGTAGGGCATGCGCGCCTGCACGCACGAGGAGAGCTTGCCGATGACGCCGTTGTCGAACTTGACGATGCCGACGATCGTCGGCGAGTACTCATAGCCGAAGGCCGGCCCGCTCTCGAACGCGCGCACCTCGGTGATCTCGGCGCCAACCAAGTAGCGGATGGCGTCCACCGCGTGGCACCCTGCCGCCAGGAAGGAGCTGCCGCCCAGGGCCTGTTTGGTGACCCACTCGTACTGCTTGTACCACGGGCCGATCCCGTGCCAGTAGTCCACCTCCGCGTAGTAGAGATCGCCGATGGCGCGCCGCGCCAGCAAGGACTTGATGATGTCGAACAAGGGGTTCCAGCGCAAGACGAAGCTCACCACCGTCTTGACGCCGGCGTCGCTTACCGCTTGCCGCATCGCGCGCAGGTCGGCCAGGTTGAGCGCCACCGGCTTCTCGATGACGATGTGCTTGCCGGCGCGCGCGGCCTTGATCGTCTCCTGCGCGTGGAGCTGGTTGGGGGTGCAGATGGAGATGCAGTCCACCTGCGGGTCGGCAAGCAGCCGGTCGTAGTCGGTGTAGAGCCTGCAATCCAAACCGCACTCGGCCATGCGCGCGCGCGCGCTTTGCTCGGTGCGGCTGGAGATCGCCACCACCCGGCAGTGGGGGTTATGGGCGTAGGCCCGTATGTGCTCGCCGCTGACCCAGCCGGCGCCGTGCACCGCGCAACCCAGCTCCTTCATGTCCGCGCCTCCTCATTCGTCTCGTCGCCTGCCTACAGCTTCCCCAGCTCGGACAGCACCCGCACCAGGGCCTCGCGCTCGGCCTCGGAGGCGGGCAACTGCGGCATCCGCGGCGGCCCCACCGGCTGCCAGGTCAACGCCAGCGCCTCGCGTACCAGCGGAGTCCCGTTGACCCGCCCGGCGCCCAGCAGGGCCTTGAAAAACGGATACATCTTCAGGTGCAGCTCCGTCGCCCTGGCGTTGTCGCCGGCCAGAAAGGCGTCCATCGCGGCGCGCATGAGGTCGCCGATAACATGCGAGCCGCCGCTGACCGTCCCCACCCCGCCCTGGGACAGCACCTGCAGCAGCATGGTGTCGTCGCCGCAATAGACCTCGAAATCATCCGGCGTGCCCAGGATGAAGTCGGAGGTCTGCGTGGGGTTGACGCCGGCCTCCTCCTTGATGGCGACGATATTGGGGAGCTTGGCCAGCGCCGCCACCGTCGGCGGCTCGAGGTTGACGCCGCTGAAAAGGGGGATGTTGTAGAGCATGAGCGGGCGGTCAGTGGCGGCGGCGACTTGCTCGAAGTGCAGGCGCATCCCCTCCTGGGTGGGCTTGGAGTAGAAGGGCGTGACCACCATCACCGCGTCGTAGCCGATGTCGGCGGCAGCCTTGGTGAGCGCGATAGCATGTTTGGTGCAGGCGGCGCCGGTGCCGGCGATGAGCGGGGCGCGGTTGCCGACCGCCTCCTTGACCGCCCGCAAGAGGGCGACGCGCTCCTCCAGGGTCAGGGCGTAGAACTCGCCGGTGGTGCCGCTGACGATGAGGGCGTCGCCGTACTCGCGGTCGAGCACGTAGTTCGCCAATTCGCCGACGCGGTCGTGATCCACGGTGTCATCGTGCATAAAGGGGGTGATCAGGGGCAGCAGCAGGCGGCCGACGGTGTCGCTGAATCTGGGCATGATCTTGCACTCCTTGGCAGCAGTGAAATGGGTATTCGTTGGTTTGTCTTCGCCGTCAGTGGCCGCTGCCCTGCCGGCGCATGGCGCGTCAGCCGCGCAGGGCTCCCGCCTCCCCTGTCGAAAACATCACCCCCAGGGGCTGCGGGGCGCGGATGATCGGAGCATGGGCGCCCCCGCCCGTGACATCCCGGCCGAGGCGGCCAGGCTCCATGGCGCGGGCGCAGCGCCCGGCGACGTGGCACAGTCGCCCCATTGCGGAGGTGCGGCATGAGCCTGCTTGGCATTGATGTGGGCACCACCGGGTGCAAGGCAATCGTATTCGATCTCGACGGCAAGGTGCTGGGGCAGGGCTACCGCGAGTACCCCCATATCTTCCCGCAGCCCGGCTGGGTCGAGATGGACTCGGACGCGGTGTGGGGGGCGACCAAAGAGGCTGTGCGCGAGGCGGTGGCGCGGGCGGGCGCGCGCGACCCGGTGAAGGCCCTCGCCGTCTCCTCCCAGGGCGAAGGGGTGACCGCCATCGGCCGCGACGGGCAGGCGTTGGCCCCCAGTATCGTCAGCTTCGACAACCGCACCACCGCCCAGAGCGAATGGTGGGAGCGCCAGTTGGGCCGGCGCGCGCTCTTCGCCATCACCGGCCAGCCGCTGCATCCCATGTACACCGTCAACAAGCTCATGTGGTGGCGTGACAACGACCCCCAGGTTTTCGCGCAGGCCTGGAAGTTCCTGTGCTACGAGGACCTCACCCTCTACCGCCTGGGGGGCGAGCCGGCGATTGACTACTCGCTCGCCGGGCGCACCATGGCCTTCGACGTGCGCGCCGAGCGCTGGTCGGCGGACCTACTGTCGCGGGCCGGCGTGGAGGCCGAACGCCTGGCCACCGTCGCTCCCAGCGGCACCATCGTCGGGCGCGTGCGCGACGAGGTGGCGCAGGAACTGGGCCTGCCGCGCGCGGTGGCGATCGTCACCGGCGGCCACGACCAGCCCTGCGGGGCGCTGGGCGCGGGCATCGTCGCCCCCCACGTCGCCATGGACGCCACCGGCACCGTCGAGTGCATCACCCCCGCCTTTGCCGAGCTCAACCTGAGCGACGCCATGCTCGAATCGAACTACTCCTGCTACCATCACGTCGTCCCCGGCATGTACGTCACCCTCGCCTTCAACTTCACCGGCGGATCGCTGCTGCGCTGGTACCGCGACACCCTGGGCAAGCAGGAACGCGAGGACGCCGAGGCGGCGGGGATGGAGGTGTACGAGATGATGATCGGGCTGGCGACCGCCGGGCCGTCGCCGGTGATGGTGCTGCCGCATTTCACCGTCACCGGCACACCGTGGCTCGATCCCTACGCCAAGGGGGCGCTGCTGGGGCTGACGCTGGCGACCGGCAAGGGCGACATCATCAAGGGGCTGCTGGAGGGGGTGACCTTCGAGATGCGCCTCAACCTCGAGCACCTGGGGCGGGCGGGGGTCGCGGTCGAGCGCCTGCGCGCCATCGGCGGCGGCGCCCAGTCGCCGACCTGGCTCCAGCTCAAGGCCGACATCTTTGACCGCCCGGTGTCAGCGCTGTCGGTGTCCGAGGCCGCGTGCCTGGGCGCGGCGCTGCTGGCGGGAACCGCGGTCGGGGAATACTCCTCCCTCAACGAGGCGGTGGGGCGCACGGTGCATGTCACCCGCACCTACGAGCCCGATCCCGAGATGGCCGCGCGCTACGACGAGCGCTATGACATCTACCGGTGTCTCTACCCCGCCTTGCGCGACATCGTCCACCGCCTGTAGGCGGGTCAGGCGCGCTCGCCCGCGAGCGCGAATCGGGATTCTCCGCGCCGGCCGCGGGCGGCGGCGCCGGGCTGAAGCCGAAAGGAGACGGTGAGATGGAAAAGGTGCGGCTGGCGCTGATCGGCGCGGGAGCGATGGCCCAGAGCGTGCATTACCCGTCGCTGGCGGAGATGGAGGACGTGGAGTTGGCCGGTCTGTGCGACCTCGACCGCGCGCGCCTGCAGGATACCGGCGACCGCTTCGGCATCGAGGTTCGCAGCCAGGACTACCGCACGCTGATCGAGCAGACCGCCCCCGACGCGGTTTACATTCTGATGCCGCCCCATCAGCTTTTCGATCTGGCGATCCACTGCCTGGAGCGCAAGCTCAACGTCTTCATCGAGAAGCCGCCGGGGGTGACCTCCGTGCAGGCGCGCGGCCTGGCGCGCGCCGCCGAACGCAGCGGGTCGCTGACCATGGTCGCCTTCAACCGGCGCTTCATCCCGGCTGCGCGCGCGGCCAAGGAACGGGTGCAGCAGCGCGGGCCGATAACTCAATGCGTGGCGACCTTCTATAAGAACCAGTTGGGCGGTGCCCCTTACTACGGGGGGGCGATTGACGTGCTGACCTGCGACGCCATCCACGCGGTGGATGCGCTGCGCTGGATGGGGGGCGAGGTGGTCTGCGCGGCGAGCGACATCCGCGCGCTGGAGTCGGACTTCGATAACAGCTTCAACGCGCTGCTGAGCTTCGAGAGCGGGGCCGCCGGCGCGCTGCTCACCAACTGGGCGGTGGGCAAGCGGGTGCACACCCTGGAGATGCACGCCACCGGCATCTCCGCCTTCGTAGATACCGACGAGCGCGCCGTCATCTACCAGGACAACGAGGCCGTCGGCGAGGAGATCTGGAGCCGCGATCTGGCCGGCAGCGACGAGCCCCATAAGCGGCTGGGCTTCTTCGCCGAGAACCGCCACTTCATTGACTGCATCCGGCAGGGGCGCCTGCCGGAAACGCACTTCGGCGACGCCGTGCGCACGATGGAGCTGGTGGACCTGATCTACGCCGCGCGCATGATGTGAGCGCGCAGGGCGCGCGCACCGACCCGGCGGTCAGGATTCCGCATCCGCTTCCTGCGCGGCGGGAGCTTCCTCAGGCGGCGCCGCGGCGGCGGCCTTCGCCGCGGCGGCCGGGTGGGCCCAGGGGTAGTAAACCTCGTCGTAGAGCACCTTGAGGCACGCCACCGTGGGCACGGCGATGATCGCCCCGAAGACGCCGAACAGCGTGCCCAGGGCGATGAAGCCGAGGATGGTGGACACCGGGTGCAATTGCAGCTGGCGCCGCATCACCAGCGGCACCAACAGCGTGTTCTCCACCTGCTGCACGCCAATGAACAGCAGCAGCACCCACAGCGCGCGGATGGGTTCCCCGGCGAGCGCGACCAGGATGGGCGGAATCGCTGACAGCACCGGCCCGACGGTGGGCACCATCTCCAGCACCCCCGCCAGCACTCCGAACAGCACCGCGTAGCGCACCCCCAGCGCCCACAGCCCGATGCCGACCGCGACCCCGATGACGGCGCCGAGGACGATGAGGCCCCGGATCCAGGCGCGCAGGCGGACGGCAAGCAGCGCGCCGATGCGCCGCGCCTGCGCGTCCCACGGCTCCGGTACCACCCCGACCAGGCCGTTGATCAGCGGCCGCGGATTGGCGAGCATGAAGACGACGGTGATGATCAGCAGCAGCGCCAGCATCACCGCCCCGGCCACGCCGACCGCGAACTGCCAGCCCGCGGACACGATGTCCTGCAAGCGCCGCGTCGTCTCACGGGAGACGTCCAGCTCGCTGATGCGCTCCTGGATCCACGGATAGTGGCGCGTGATGTCCTGCAGGCGGGCGCTGATACCCTGCCAGTAGGTGGGGAGGTTGTCCACCAGGTCCGCCGCCTGCCGGGTGAGGGGCGGCAGGAAGACGCCGGCGAAGGCGCCGATCGCCGCCAGGACCAGGGCGAGCAGGACGATAATGGCGACCAGGCGGGGCACCCGGCGCCGCTGCAGCCAGTTGACGGGGTGGCTCAGCGCCAGCGCGACCAGCGAGGCGATGATGAAGAACTGGATCGGCACCCACAGCAGCCGCACGGTGCGGCTGATCAGCAGCAGCACGAAGACCAGGATGACGACGGCGGCGGCGGGCGACAACCGGCGCTGTTCCGGGGGACTCTGCAACGCCCTCACCTCTTTGTGCGCCCCGCGGCGGCGACGGCCAGATTGTAGCCGCCCAAGCCGGAGCCTGTCAATCGAAGGCCGGCCCCGATCAAGCCGGCCCCGATCGCTCACGGTTACCCAGTTTCCGATCAGGCCGCAGCGAGATTCTTCACTTCGCGCGGGCACGCTCCGTTCAGAATGACACCACCAGACCGTTGTCACTGTGAGTGGCTAGGCCCGGAGGGCCGCTGGCTAGGCGGCTAGGTCTGCTCTGCAGACCGCCGTGGCGGTGGCGGAGCCACCTAGCCACCTTGGGCCGCCATCCCGGTCTCTGACCTAGGGACACGGCGGTCGCTCCGCGACCTAGCCGCGTTAGCGAAGGGTCTCGCCTGCGCAATAGCGCAAGGCGGGTAACGGTCAGCCCCGATTGCGATTGACAAGCTCCCGGCGATTCGCTATAATTCCACAATCCGAAGCCAATGGCTTCGGAGTTTTTCTGTTAGCCGTCGCGAGGTTCTCATGCAAGCGCGCACCCGAGCCTGGAGCATCGCCATCATCGTGCTCGTTATCACGTCTTTCCAGATCGTGTTCGAGCCGATCCGCTTCAGCCCGCGCACCAATCCCCTGCGCGCGGAGGAGAAGGTCACGCCCGCCCTCCAGCTCGGCCGGCTCTACCTCTATCCGCCGACGCCGGTGCTCAACCTCGGCCACGACCTGCGCGGGGGCATTCACGTCGTACTCAAGGCCCGCAGCCAGGCGCTGCTGACCTACGAGTTCGACCAGGCGATCGCCCCCCGCGAGGATGACCGGGTCGCGGCCCAGGGCATGTTCGCCGACCTGCTGGCCACCCTCGACCTGGGGTCCCTCCCCTCGGTGGACATCGCCACCAAGTCCATGACGGTGCGCCTGCAGGCCGACAGCAAGCAACAGGCTGACCGCTACCGAGAGCTGATCCTCGCCCGCCTGCAAAAGGGGCTGGGGGAGCGGTACGGCAAGATCAGCGCGCGCAAAGCCGACCTCAAGAGCATGACTCCCACCATGCTGCGCCAGGTCAAGACCATTCTTGAGCAGCGGGTCAACAAGCTGGGCCTGGCCGAGGCGGTGCTGCAGACCCAGGGCGACGACAAGATCATCGTCAAGCTCCCCGGCATCACCGATCCCGAGCGGGCGCTCAACGTCATTCGCAGCACCGCCCAGCTCGAGTTCCGCCACGTCCCGCCCAAGTACGAGCTCAAGGCCGAGCCCGACCCCGACTCCCCCCTGGCGCTCAAGGTCTATTTCACCGACGAGGCCGGCCTGGAGGTGCCCCAGGCGCAGGTGATCGCCGCGTCGCCGGTGATCGTGCGCGGCGATCAACTGCAACCGAACTCGCGGGTGGAGCCCGACGCCTCCGGCTTTCCGGTGGTCAAATTCCACTTCAAGCGGGAGGGCGGCGACGCGTTCTGGAAATTCACCAAGGCGCACAAGGACCACATCTTGGCCATCGTCCTCGACAATGAGATCATCTCGGCGCCGGTGGTGCGTTCCGCCATCCGCAACGACGGCCAGATCGAGGGCATCGGCAGCACCCGCGAGGCGCAGCAGTTGGCGGTGCTGCTCAACTCCGGCGCCCTGCCCATCCCGCTCGACGTGGAGGAGAATCGCACCGTCAGCGCCACCCTGGGCAAGGACTCGCTCACCCGCAGCCTGTGGGCGGGGCTGGTCGGCCTGGTGTTCGTGCTGGCGTTCATGGCTCTCTACTACCGCCTGCCGGGGCTGCTGGCGGACCTGGCGCTCGTGATCTACTGCTTGCTGCTGCTGGCGGTGCTCAAGCTCTTCAACGCGACCCTGACCCTGCCCGGCATCTTCGGCGCCGTCCTTTCCATCGCCACTGCGGTGGACGCCAACGTCATCATCTTCGAGCGCCTCAAGGAAGAACTGCGCTCCCAGAAAACCCTCAAGAGCGCCGTCGAGGCCGGCTTCAACCGCGCCTGGACCGCCATCCTCGACTCCAATGTTTGCAGCATCCTCACCGCCATCGTCCTAATCGGCCTGGGCACCGCCGCTATCAAGGGCTTCGCCATCATCCTGCTCATCGGCGTCGTGTGCAGCCTGTTTACCGCGGTCACCATCACCCGGCTCTTTATCAACATCACCACCAACACCAGCTTCGCCAAGAAGCTCTGGTGGTTTGGGGTGTGATGGGTAGTCCGTGGTGCGCGCTGCGCGGTGCGTCGTCCGCATCACACGGACCACCGACCACGGGCTGCGGACAACGGTTCGGAGGTCATTTTGGTCGAACTATTTCGAGGGCGCAAATGGGACCTGGTGGGCCTGCGCAACTACTGGTTCGCCCTGTCCCTCTTCATCATCGTCATCGGCGTCTACTCTCTGGTCACGCGCGGCCTGGCGTTCGGCATTGACTTTACCGCCGGCGGCCAGCTCACCTACCAGTTAGGGAAGTCGCTCAGCTCGCAGGAAGTGGCTCCGGCGCTTGCCGCTATCCGCAGCGATGTGGAGAAGCTCGGCGCACATGCCGAGATCCAGATCGCCGGCGCCGCCATCGCCCCCAGAAACCAGATCCTGCTCCATCTCCAGACCGCATCTCAGCAATCCGGCGAGATGAACGCCGAAATCCAGGACCAGGCGCGGCAAATCCTGGACCTACTCCAGCGACGCTACCCCGGCGTCGAGCTCGTCTCCACCGAAATGGTCGGGCCGCTCATCAGCCACGAGCTCGTCATCAATGCGATCATGGCGGTGACGGTCGGCTTGTTCCTGGTATCGCTGTGGATCATCATCCGCTACGACTACAAGTTCTCGACCTGCGCCATGGTCGCCCTCGCCCACGACGTGCTCATCCTGATCGGCGCCTTCTCGCTGCTGGGCAAACGCATCGACAGCCCCTTCGTGGCGGTGGTGCTGACCGTCGTTGGCTACTCGGTGCACGACACCGTGGTCATCTTCGACCGCATCCGGGAAAACCTCAAGCTGCGCAAGGGCTCGACTTTCGCGGAAACCACCAACATCAGCCTGCTGGAAACCATGGCCCGGTCGGTCAACACCGGTCTCCCCGCCCTGTTCGCCATTCTCGCGCTTTACCTCCTGGGCGGCGCCACCCTGCGCGACTTCTCCCTCGCCCTGCTCATCGGCATCGCCTCTGGAACCTACTCTTCCATCTTCAACGCCAGCCAGCTCCTCGTCGTATGGAAGCAGCGGGACGAGCGCAAGCGCCGGCCCGCCGGGGCGCGACCCGCGCCCGTCGCGCGCCCTGCCGCGCCGGCCCCGCTCGCCCCGCCTCCGGCGCCGGCCGCTCGCGAGCAGCGCGAAGAGCCGGCGCCCTGGGGCGCCGGCGCCGCCGGGTCCTCCTCCGACGCTGCCGTGCGGGGCAAGGCCAGGCCGCGCAAGAAGGCCACCAAGCGGAAGAAACGCTACTAGACCGCACTATTCACGATACGTTCAGACACTGCGAACACTGCGCGACGAAACATGCGATTGAGGTGAGCAGGTGACCGCAGGCTCGCCATTCCGGTCTTCTCGCCTGTTCCACTGCTCGCCTGCTCTAGCCCGAATCACGGATAATTCGGGCTAGACGCTGGGGGCCGGACGATCCGATGTCCGCGATTATTTCCCGCACCGCAGCACCGGCGGTAACCGGCGCAACTCGTGCTTGCTGGCAGGCCTTATGAACTCGGATAGGCTGGCCGAACAGGGGCAACTCAAGGCGCGGGTTGCCCGTCTGTCGGTGATCTCCAACTCCTTGCTGACGGCCGCCAAGCTCGCGGTCGGGTTGGCCATCGGCTCCATCGCCGTCATCGCCGAGGCGCTCCACTCGGGGGTGGACCTGGTCGCCGCCGCCATGGCGTGGTGGTCGGTGCGCAAGGCCTCTCAGCCGGCCGACGTCACTCACCCCTTCGGCCATGGCAAGTTCGAGAGCCTCTCCGCGATCATCGAGGGCGCGCTCATCTTCGTCGCCGCCGTCGCCATCATCTGGATCGCCGTCGCTCGCGTCATCGCCGGCGGCCGCGAGGTGCGGTTACCCCTCGTCGGGCTCGCCATCATGCTCGTCTCGGCGGCCGTCAACGTGGTCGTCTCGACCGTCCTCTTCCGCGCCGCCGACGAGACCGAATCCCCCGCCCTCGAGGCCGACGCCTGGCACCTGCGCACTGACGTTTACACCAGCCTCGGGGTCCTCGTCGGCATGGGCGGCATCTACCTCGTGCGCGCAGCGGGGCTCCCCGGCGACCATTTCATTGACCCCCTGGCCGCGGTCATCGTCTCCCTGCTCATCAGTCATGCGGCATGGGGCATCAGCCGACGCTCACTCGGCCAGTTGACCGACGCCATGCTGCCGTCGCCCGAGCGTCGGCTGATCGAGCGACTCATCGCCGAGCACTACCCGCAGTTCGTCAACTACCACCGCTTGCGCTCGCGCCGCGCCGGCTCCGAGCGCCACATAGACCTCCATCTCGTCCTGCCCCCCGACACCCACATCTCCGACGCCCACCAGCTGTGCGACCACCTGGAAGAGGACATCCGCCGCGCGCTGCCGAATGTTCACGCGTTGATCCACGTCGAGCCCGAGGGCCACCAAGACTGAGCGCGCGGTCCGTTGCCGCTGGTGCGCGGGCTGCACGGAGCGCGCGCGCCGGACCAAACAGCTCGTGCGACACAGCATCCTTGGCGCCGTCTGGCAGCAGCTCCCCGCGGATCCCGACGCCTGCGCGCGTCTGACCGGCGACCTCGGTCTCGCCCCTCTGGTCGCCCGCGCCCTGGTCGCCCGCGGCATCACCGAGGCCGCCCACGCGCAGACCTACCTGCGCGGCGGCCTCCACGACCTCCACGATCCCTCGCTCATGCGCGACATGTCGCAGGCGGTTGCCGCCCTGCGCCGCGCGATCGACTCCCGTCTGCCCATCCGCATCTACGGCGACTACGACGCCGACGGCATCACCGCCACCGCCCTGCTCGTGCGCGCCCTGTCGGCGCTGGGCGCGACCGTGGACTATTACCTGCCCCACCGCATTGAGGAGGGATACGGCCTCAACGCGCCGGCCGTCGAACAGGCCGCCCGCGAGGGAGTCAAGCTGCTGGTGACCGTGGACTGCGGCATCAGCGACACCGCCGAGCTCGAGCGCGCCCGCGCCCTGGGGCTCGAGGTCATCGTCACCGATCACCACGAGCCCCCGCCCGCGCTCCCTCCCGCCGCCGCCGTCCTCAATCCCAGGCGGCCGGACTGCCCCTATCCCTTCAAGGAGCTATCCGGGGTCGGGGTAGCCTACAAGCTGCTGGCGGCGCTCGCCGCCGACCTCGGTTTGCGCGCGGGCGCGGAGCACGCATTTCTCGATCTCGTCGCCATCGGCACCATCGCCGATGTCGTCCCCCTCACCGGGGAAAACCGCCTGCTGGTCAGGCATGGCCTGGCCGCTCTCAACCAGACGCGCAAGTGCGGCATCGCCGCCCTGCTGCGCGGCGCCTCCATTACTCCGCCCGTCACCAGCCGCAACATCGCCTTCGGACTCGCTCCGCGCCTCAACGCCGCCGGCCGGCTCGACCACGCGCGTGTCGCCGCGGCCCTCTTGCTGACCTCCGATCCGGCCGAGGCCGCCCGGCTCGCCGAGCACGTCAGCAACCTCAACGCGCAGCGCCAGGAGCAGGAACGCCGCGTCCTGGAGTCGGCGCAGGAGCTGATCGCGGCCGAGGTGGACCTCGAGCGCGAGCGCCTGATCCTGCTCGCCCGCGAGGACTGGCACCCGGGGGTCGTCGGCATCGTCGCCTCCCGGCTGGTCGAGCGCCATCATCGCCCGGTGGTGCTCATCGCCCTCGACGGCGGGCGCGCCAAGGGCTCCGCGCGCAGCATCCCGGGGTTCCACATGTACGAAGCCCTCTGCCGCTGCTCGTCGCTGCTCGACGACTTCGGCGGTCATGCCTTGGCCGCGGGGCTGTCTGTCGCGCCCGAGAACGTCGGCTCGCTCCGCGACCAGTTGCTCGCCCATGCGGCCGCGACTCTGGGCCCCGAGGATCTCGTTCCCCGGACCCCATTTGACGCCTGGGCGCAGCTCGCCGACCTGAGCCTGGAGGTCGTCGCCGAGCTGGACAACCTGTCCCCCTTCGGCGCCGGCAATCCGCGCCCCCTGATCGCAATCGGCGACATCACCGTGCAGGCGCGCGAGACCTGCGGGGGGGACCACCAGCACCTGCGTCTGACCTTCGGGGACGGGGCCCAGTCGGCGCACGCCATCTGGTTTGGCGGCGGACACCTGGCCGACCGCATCCCGCCTGGGGCCGCGGTGGATGTCTGCGCCGCACCCGAGATAGACGAATGGAACGGTCGCCGTGCGCTCTCGCTGAGAATGTGCGACCTGGCCCTGTAGCGACCCCGCGGGGTCATCGCTCGCGCCGGGGTCAGCGAGCCGCGGCGGCAGCGCGCTCAAGCGATCTCCACCATGAATGACGCGCAGCCGCCATATCGCTTCGAGGTGCGGGATCACGCCGCCGACAAGGCGGCCACCGCCTACGGCCGGACGCTCGACGAGGTGTTCGCCGCCGCCGCTTACGCCATGTTCGATCTCATGTTCGACCTGGGGACGGTGCGCCCCGTGACCCGGCGCCGGATCGAAATCGAGGCGCCGTCCAGCGAGGAGCTGCTGCGGCAGTGGCTGGCTGAGCTGCTGTTCCTGTTCGATACGGAGAAGCTGGTTTTTGGCGAATTCTCGGTGCAGGTGGAAGGGGCGGCGGCGCCGGCGGGTGCGCCGTGGCGCCTAAGCGCGACCGCGCGAGGGCAGCGCTATTCCGAGCACCTTGGCCGCCGCGGGGCGGTGGTCAAGGCGGTGACGTACCACCACTTCGCCCTGTGTCCGCCCGCGGCCCCCGGCGGCGACTGGACGGCGGAGATGGTGTTCGACGTGTGACCCGGGCGCGTCGGCTCCGTTCCCATGAGCGGGCTCCGGGTGGAGCCGGCCCCCAGGGAATGGGCGCCCACACGGGAGCGCCCGTACATGAGATGGGACCGTAACCGGGGCTTCCGCGGCTGCGCCGGCGGCGTCAGCCTCCGGCGCGGCGGCGGTGCCACACTCACCTCAGCACTACCGGCTCGATCCCCAGCGCCTCGGCGGCGGCGATGAGCTGCCCCACGTAGTCGCCGATGGCCGCGTGCAGGTGGTTGCAGCGGAACTCGGCCGCGAACCGCGGGTACGACACATCGAAGCGCGCGAACGCGTGCGGCCATTCGTAGGTCGTCTGCTTTGCCAGCGCCTCCATCTTCGTCTTCGGCAGCTTGACGAAGGAGCCGGTGAAGATGTGCATCTGGTGCTCGCCGCTCTTGCGGGTGATGCGGGCGAAGGTGACCTGTGGCGCGGGGTCGGCATAGAACTGCACCGACGCCCCGCCGCCAACGAAGTAGAACTTGCTCGCCGGCCGCAGGTGCACCTGTTTCCAGTTCTGACGCCAGTCGCGGCTGCGCTTGGCGAGGTAGGGCGCGTGCTCGCCGGAGTTCACCAGGTCGTAAACGTCAAGCTCCTCGTGGTAGTGGCGCAGGTCGGCGAAGAGCACCGGCGTGCCCGTCAGCAGATGCAGAATCTGCATGGTCAGCGCGCCGTTGGAGTCGCACTCGGTGGCGCAGATGATGGGCGCCTTGGGGTCGTCCTCCCAGTCCACGACATCATTGAGCAGGGCCTCGGGAACGTCGGCGACGCAGTGCTCCGGGCTCTCGGTGAGGTCGAGCTGGCCGGTGATGCCGCAGAAGTCAATCCCCTCCTGGCGGCAGAAGTCCTTCATCGCCAGGTACAGGCGCACCTGCCTGGCGAGGGTGCCGTCGAGGCCGGGGGTCAGCATGTCACCGTCCCAGTGGATCTTGGCGACATTGGCCTCCAGCCACTCCAGGCCCGCCTGCACGCGCTTGGGCGCGATGCGCTTGGCCATGTCCACCAGGGTCAGCTGGCTGCGATGATAGACGTGCACCCCGAACTGCGCCAGCCACTGGCTCTGGTCAATGTGGCCGGTGTACATGCCCATGGAGGGGCCGTCGAACTCGCCGTAGCGCTGGCCGTAGAGGCGGGCGGCGGCGGCGCGCCCCTGCGTCCGGGCGTCGGGCTGGTGCTGGGACAAGAAATCGAGCACCTGCGCCTGAACGCGCGGATCCTTGATGTCACCCAGCGCCCGCCCGTAGGGGATGCCGACCTCGTCGAGCGCCCCCACCGAAGCGAAGAACGCCACCCACCCCGGCTGGCTGGGGTTGAGGTTGCCCAGGCACAGGATCGGCGCCTCCACCAGCGCCGCCGCCTGCACCGTCAGGTCGGGGAACGACCATACCGAGAAGTTGAAGATGACCACATCGCAGTTGGCGCGGGTGACGCGGGCCGCCTCGCTGCGGACGGTGGCGTGGTTCCAAACGATCTTGCGGCCCTCTACCACGGTGTGCCCCTTGCGCTTGAACCACTGGGCGATCTCGCGCTGGAACCCGAAGCAGATCTCCTCGACCGAGTCGGCGACGCGCTTGCGCCCGTCGGTGAAGCTGATGATGCCGATCTTCATGTTGACCTCCGTTGTTGGCTGGTAGCGCGGCCGTCTCGGCCGCGAACCGCTTGCGGCGGCGGGCCAGACGCCCGCCTCACCATGACCACCGTCCCTGCCGGCGCTCGGCGTGTAGATTATCCCCCCGGCGGCCACATCCCTGCCGTGCCTCTCCCGGATTCCGCCGGGCCGTCGCCCGCGGCGATCACCCGTGGCCCCGGCCCTCCCCGCGCCGCGCGCGGTACACGCGATAGCCCGACTGCTTCTCGATTTCCTCGACGCCGCCGAAGGCTTCCTCGATCCGGCGGGCAAAGGTGCCGCCGCTGCGTCGCAGGCGCCCCACCAGGTACAACCACCCGCCCGGGCGCAGGGTGTAGCGCTTGACAGAATGCGTCATATTGATTAACATACATTAACATGCATGATAGCCGGCAGGGCTTCGGCTGACGAAGGAGATGCAGATGGCAAACCGCGTGGTGCGCATGCCGATGACCAAGGCTCGGATTAACCTGGGTTCGCTGGTTCGCGGCGTGCGGGTGGACGGCGACGTCGTGGTGCTGGAGAAGGACGGCATCCCCGTCGCCGGGCTGATAGACATAGACGCACTGGAGGATTATCTGGAGGCCACCGATCCCGCCCTGCGTCGGCGCATCCGCGCCACCATGAAGGCATATCAGTCCGGCCGCGGACGCCCCGCCCGAGAGTTGCTTGAAGAGCTGAGGGCTGAGGGTGCAGAATAATCATGTGCCGCGTCGCTATCGGGTTATCATCCTCCCCGCGCTAGAGCGGGAAGTGCGACGGTTTCGCAAGCGATTCCCGCAGGTGTACGCGAGTTTGCGCCAAGCCATCGAGCTTCTCGAAACCGATCCTTTCAACCCTGGATGGCCGGGCGAACATTCGCAAGCTGGTCGGCGTGCCCGCCGGCGAGGGGCAGTTTCGCCTGCGTCTCGGCGACTATCGCCTTCGCTACGATGTGATCGGCGACGAAGTCGTCTTGCACTCGATGCGTCCGCGGGATAGGAGCTACCGCCAATGAGTGCACGGCACGGCGGAATTGCGCAGCTCCGGCAGGCCGGCTTCGCCGGAGCCGATTGCGTGTGGCGCATGTGGCGCTTTGGCGTCTTCATTGCGCACGGGGATTGATTGGCACGGGCACAGCATGCTGTGCCCATAGGTGCGAGATTCCCCTATCCGCGGCCATCCGTGTTCATCTGTGGCCAGGATTCAGCGCGGCGTGTAAGCCGCGTCCTGCAAGTCCTGTCTGCGCTCCTTGCTCACCTTGCGTCCGCGCGCCGCGCGCGGTACACGCGATAGCCAGACTGCTTCTCGACTTCCTCGACGCCGCCGAAGATCTCCTCCATGCGCCGGGCGAAGGTGGCGGCTCCGCGGCGCAGGCGCCCCACCAGGTACAACCACCCGCCCGGGCGCAGGGTGCGGTGCGCGCCCGCGATGAAGGCGAACACCGCCTGGTTGCCCGCGTGCACCGGCGGGTTAGTCACCACCACCTCGAAGGCGGCGTCGCCCACCGCGTCGGCGCCGTCGGCGAGCACGGCGTGAGCGTTGGTCAGGCCGTTGCGGGCGATGTTGGCCCGCGCCAGTTCGACCGCGCGGGCGTTGCGGTCGAACAGCACCGCCCGGCCCGCCGGCGCCAGCACCGCCGCGACGATGCCGAGCGCCCCGTAGCCGCAGCCGAGATCGAGCACGCGGTCGGCGGGCGCAATCTCCATCACCTCGGCGAGCAGGCGCGTGCCGGGGTCAAGGCGGGCGGCGGAGAAGACGCCCGCGTCGCTGTGGAAGGAAAACCGGTGGCCGCGGATCTCGGCGCCGATCTCCAACGGGCGCCGAGCGCAGGCCGGCTCGCGAGCGAAGTAGTGGTCGGTCATGGGTCGGCGCGGTGCTGGCGGGGACTGTACCCGCCCGGAAGGGGACAGTCCCCATTCGGGGACAGCCCCTCCACGCGGCGGGCATGTCCTACGACTCGATATACACGGCGCGCAGCACCTCCTCGATGCTGGTGACGCCCTCGCGCGCCTTGCGGATGCCGTCGTCACGCAGGCTGCGGCAGCCGGCCTCGCGCGCCAGGCGTCGAATATCGGAGGCGGGAGCCTTGCGCACGATGGCGGCCCGCAAGGTGTCCTCGATGGTCAGCATCTCGAAAACCGCGATCATGCCGCGATAGCCCGTGCCGCGGCAGTTGTCGCAGCCGCGCCCACGATAGAAGACGGGATTGGGGTCGGTAATGCCCAGGCGCCCCAAGAGCGCGGGGGCCGGGTGGTGGGACTCCTTGCACTTCTCGCAGATGCGGCGCACCAGGCGCTGGGCGATGACCGCGGACATGGAGGAGGCCACCAGGAACGGCTCCGCCCCCATGTCCATCAGGCGCACCGGCGCCCCCGCCGCGTCATTGCAGTGCAGGGTGCTGAACAGCAAATGGCCGGTGAGCGCCGACTGGATCGCCATCTGCATGGTTTCCGGGTCGCGGATCTCGCCCACCATCACCACGTCGGGGTCCTGGCGCAGGATGTGGCGCAGGCCGGCGGCGAAGGTGAGGCCGATCTTGGGGTGCACCTGGATCTGGGTCACGCGCGGGAGTTGGTACTCCACCGGCTCCTCGATGGTGATGCAGTTCTTGCTGATGCGGTCTATTTTCATCAGCGCGGCGTAGAGGGTGGTGGTCTTGCCGCTGCCGGTGGGACCCGCCGCCAACATCATCCCGTAAGGGCGGCGCACGATGTCCTCCATCAGCTCCAGGTGGTCGGCGTCCAGCCCCAGGTCGCGCAGGCGACGCATGGACGAGTACTTCGGCAGCATGCGCAGCGCCACCGTCTCGCCGAAGACCGAGGGCACGGTCGAAACGCGCACGTCGAAGGGATGGCCGTTGAAGCGGCCCTCGAAGCGACCGTCCTGGGGCAGGCGCTTTTCCGCGATGTCAAGCCGCGCCAGGATCTTGAGCCGCGACGAGATCGAAGCGTGGTACTCGATCGGCAGCGTCATGTGGTCATACATGACGCTGTCCACCCGCAGGCGCACCAAGAGCTTGCGGGCGTGAGGCTCGATGTGGATATCGCTCGCGCGCTCGCGCGCGGCGGCTTCCAGCAGCGCGTCCACCGCCCCCACGGCGGGCGCCGCGTCCGTCAGCCCCGCAAAGCCGCTGGCCGCCGCGGTCTGGGTCGGCCCTGCCAGCGCCGACTCCATCTCCTCCATCTCGTCGCCGTAGTAGCGCAGAATCCCGCGCTTGATGACATCCAGCCCCGCCTTGGCCGGGTGGATCTTCATCCCGGTCACGCGCGTCAGTTCGTCTATCACCGGCAAGTCGGCGGGATCGGCCATGGCGACCACCAGCATGTCGTTCTCTTCCGCCACCGGGAACACGCCCAGGCGCTCGCACACCTGCCGCGGCAGCAGTTGCAGGACATCGCCGTCCCGGCACAACTCATGCTCCGAGTAGATCTCCTCCATCCTCGTCCACGCTCCCCGCGCGCCGCCGGCTGCGACCCCCGATCCGTACCGCGGCACCGCCATTATATCACAAGCATCGCGCCGACGGCCCGCCGCGCGCTGCTTCGCGCCCGCCCCGCGCCCCCGTGTGAGCATTCTTCTTTGGTTGGGTCAACTGTGCACAGGCGACGGTAGTGGGTCAGTTCGGATTCAAGCTGTGTTCGAGGGGGCATAGGCTGACTATGAGGGCCGCTAAGTTCTCCCGCCCCTGCATTGGGTTGGCGGTGCTTCTAGTCGGCGGTATTGTATCTATTCAGAACGCGCCAAGTGGAAAGGGTAGGGAGCAACATGAAGGCAAACGTGGTGGTATGAGATTCGCCAAACGCGTCATCGTAGAAGACCTCGCCGAAAGCATAGAACCGTGTATTGCCAGCGTTTATCTCGTTGGCAAGGTTTACCGGAATGGGCGGAACCTCGCCGGGCCCGAGGGTGAGTTGCTGCCCCGGTTGAAGGGCGGCGCGGGTATCCGGGTCTGTCGGCTTGGTGGGGAGGCTTGGCGCGAACGAGTCGGAGGCTGGAAGGGTGCGCACATGAATCTGGGGGACCACATTCAGTGCGGGGGTACGGCCAAGGTTCTTGATGGTAACAGAGACTCTCAGAGAGGCGTCTTTGAGTTGCACAACGACAGGGTCTATCGCCCCGACCCATGCCCGTTGGTCGTTCCGCGACATCGCGATGGTCTGGCGCAATACCAGGTACTGCAATACGGCAGTAATGGCGAGTACGACAGTGAAGACACCCATGAGCCAATCAGTCGTTGTCGGGCGCTTCCACCACGGTGGTGGGGCTGGTTGGCCCTTCTGGTTGCGGCCATCTGCTGGTGGTGCGGCCTGCTTCTTGCGGTTCAAGGTACCCTCCTCTTGGAGCGGGACAGGCTTCAGCGTTCTGGGTTCAGATGGATTGGGGCTGGTATCACGCTTATGCTTGCCGGAGTATGGCTTAGCCATCTAGGGGGCATTACCCTGCTTGGTTCAAACTGACCCGCTACCCAGGCGACCGATGCACTCCCGGATGTGGCACGGGCGCCCTCGCCTGTGAATAGGCGCCGCGCTTGCGGCGCCAGGACAGCCGGGGGCGGCTGTCCCACATGGGTTGGCGGACAGACCAAAGATTCGTGAACATACCCCCCCGCGCCCAGGAGCTCCGTTTATGAGGCCGTAGCCCGATTTGTAGGGGTCGGCCTCCTGGCCGACCCGCGGTGCGGACACACGCTCGGACGGGCCGATCAGGCCACTTCGCCCACCGAAGCTGGGCTTCGAGGCCCGCGAAGGCGGGAGATCGGCCCCTACGCCACGGTGCATGATCGCCACCGAGCACCAAAACGGAGCTCCTGCCCCCGCGCCCGCCCCGGTTGACGGCGCCCCCGACCGATGATAGAGTGCAAGCGGACCATACTCCTTTGCCAACCACAGGCCCGATCATCGAACGACCGGTGACAGCTCTTCCCTCCCGCAATGACCCTGCGCTCCTGCCCCAGGTGCGGGGCTGGAACTGGGGCGCGTGTCTGGCGACGCCGCTGGGGATCTGGCCCTTCGCCCACCGGCTCAGACGGCTGGCGATCGCGGCCGCGGTGATCTCCGTCACCCCCGTCGCGGCCGTCTTCGTCCTCGCCTTCGCCATCTACCTGGGCAAGCACGGCAATGAACTCGCTTGGCGACACCGGCCCTTCCGCAGCCTGGAGGAGTTCCAGGCCACCCAGCTGGCCTGGCGGCGTTGGGGGATCCGCGTCTGGGTTGCCCTCGTCGCGTTGGTGCTCGCGGCGTGGCCGCCGCTGCATCTGCCGGCAAGCGAGCACCGCGATTGCGCGCGCTGCCACCTCAAGCACACGCGGCGCTTTCTCCAGCAGCGCCGGGAGCAGCGCCAGGCGCGACCACGCGATCCCCTCCCTGCGCACCTCGCCACCGCCGTCCCGCCCCAAGGAAGCTCGCCGCGGGCGTGGAAGAGATCAATGGCCATCCCCGCATCTCCCGATCGGGGGTACGAATGATGACGGCGGTGGGGACCGGGCGGCTCGCGCATCGCCCCCGGATGACAGACACGACCGGGCGCCCGCCGGCGGGGTTGCACCGCCAGGAGAAAACGTGATGAACGATGCTGGATTCGCAAACGTCATCGGAAGGCTGGAGCGCCTGGAGCGGCAGAACCGGCGGCTGAGGTGGGGCGGCGTGGCCGTGGCGGCGCTGCTGGGCGGGCTGCTGGTGATGGGCGCGACGTCGCCGCCGATCGTCGAGGCCGAGCGCTTTGTCGTGCGCGATGCCGAGGGCACGGTACGGGCGGTGCTGGGCGTGCCGGACGAGGGGCTGAGCAAGACGCTGAAGTTGGATCAGCGGGGGGCGCTGCTGGCGCTCTACAACACCCACGGCAAGGTGCGAACGGTGCTGAGCATCGGCCCCGAGGGCCCGGAGCGGGTGGAGGTGCCGCGGCTGGAGATGATGGACGCCACCGGCGGCCCGCGAGTGGACCTCAACGTGGGGAGCTTGGGTCCCCGCTTGCTGCTGGCGGATGAGAGGACCATCGCTCGTGTCGGTCTCTCCCTGTTGCGGGGGCGGCCGGCGCTGAGCTTGCTCGACCCGGACAGCAAAGCCCAGGCGACCCTGCGCTTGGAGAAGCCGGGGGAGCACGCCTTGACCTTCCTCGACGAAAAGGGGCAGCGGCGCACGGTGCTGGGGTTGTCGGAGCAGGACCCCAACCTGCTGCTCTACGACGCCGACGGCAAGCTGCGTATCCAGCTCGGCCGCAGCCCGAGCGGACAGGGCCTGGTCCTCTACGATACGGTGGGCCAATACCGGGCGCTGCTCGACGTGCGCGAGGGGGGGCCGGTCTTCGATTTGCGCAACGCCTACGGCGGCCTGCTCAACCGCGGGCCGTAGGCGACGACGCCGGCGGCAGGCGCGGCCGTTGCGCCGGCGCGGCGATTGTGGTATCCTGTCGCAAATCGCAAAGGCGATGACGGGGAAGAGTACGTCGCACCCACGGCTTGCCGTGGGTACCCGGGCTCCGCAGAGAGGGAGGGTCACCGGCTGCAAACCCTCCCGGGTGCGCGCGGCGGAAGTTCGCCCCTGAGCCGCCGGGGTGAAGGGGATCACGGTTGTCATCCTGCGTCCCTGCGTAGCCTTGGCCGGTGGCCCCCGTTAGCGGGCGCGGAGTGGGTCGCGCCTTCATGCGCGCGGCCAAGTAGGGTGGTACCACGGAGCCCAAAGCTTTCGTCCCTGGCTTTGGGCTTTGCTTTTTCATGAGACAGCGCTGACTTGGTCTGACCACAAAGACACGAAGGAAACGGAAACGACACATCTGAGATCTCGAATCTGTTCTTTGAGTCTTTGTGCCTTCGTGGTTCATATTCCCGATGTCCGGCGGTGATGATTGGAGGAGGATGTCATGGACGCGCGCGACATGATCCGGCGGCTGCACCAGGAGGCGATCTCGCGCATCGGCGACGCTTCCTCCAGCGCCGACCTGGAGCAGGTGCGGGTGGATTACCTGGGGCGCAAGGGCGCCCTCACCGGCATCTTGCGCGGCCTGGGGGACCTGTCGCCGGGGGAACGTCCGGTGGTGGGCAGGTTCGCTAACGAAGTGCAGGAGCGCCTGCGCGCCGCCCTTGACCAGCGCGCGGTCGCGATCGCGGCGGAGGAGCGCCAAGCGCGGCTGGCCGCCGACGCCCTCGATGTGACCCTGCCGGGGCGGTGCCGGCGCATCGGCCATCGCCATCCGCTGACTCAGGTCTTGGAGGAGATGAAGGGCATCTTCGTCGGCATGGGGTTCGAGGTCGTGGACGGGCCGGAGGTGGAGTCCTACTACTACAACTTCGAGGCCCTCAACTACCCCACCGAGCACCCGGCGATGGACGAACAGGACAGCTTCTACGTCGCCGATAACCTCCTGCTGCGCACCCAGACCTCGCCCATGCAGATCCGGGTGATGGAGAGCCGCCAGCCGCCGCTGCGCATCATCGCCCCGGGCAAGGTCTATCGGCGCGAGGCGATGTCGGTGCGCCTGTCCCACACCTTCCACCAGTTGGAGGGTTACGCGGTAGACCGCGACATCACCTTCGCGGATCTCAAGGGTACGCTCGCCCTGTTCGTGCGCGAGCTCTTCGGGGCCGACACCGACATCCAGTTCCGCGCCGACTTCTTCCCCTTCACCGAGCCCAGCGCCGACTACTCGGTAACCTGCGGGTTGTGCGCGGGCGCCGGCTGCGCGGTATGCAAGCACACGGGGTGGCTGGAGATCGGCGGCTGCGGGATGATCCACCCCAATGTCCTGCGCACCTGCGGCTACGACCCCGAGCAGGTCAGCGGCTGGGCGTTCGGCTTGGGCGTGGACCGCATCGCCATGCGCCGCTATGGGATTGACGACATCCGCCTGCTGGTGGACAACGACATGCGCTTTCTGGAGCAGTTCTGAGGGCCGGGTCCTGTCATTCAGAGCGAGCGCGGGCAAGCGAAGAATCTCGCGCCGGGGGAGATTCCTCGGCTGCACCTCGGAATGACAGTGTTGGGGGCTCGGGATGACAGGGCAGGGGCCGCCCCTCGTCATTCAGAGCGAGCGCGGGCGAGCGAAGAATCTCGCTCGGCCAAGCGCAGGGGGAGGCCGACAGCGATGACCAGGCAGTACTGTGTCTACATCATGGCGAGCCGTTCGCGCGTGCTCTACACGGGAGTCACGGGCAATCTGCTGCGTCGGGTCTACGAGCACAAGCGTGGGCTCGTGCCCGGCTTTACGAAGGCATACAACGTCACGCGGCTGGTGCACTACGAGGCGACCGGGGATGTCAGCTCCGCGATCGCGCGTGAGAAGCAGATCAAGGGCTGGTCGCGGGCGAGGAAGATAGCGCTGATAGCATCGAGCAATCCCTCGTGGGCCGACCTGAGCGAGGGATGGTATGAGGAGGAGGCCTCGCCGCAGGCCGCGTGTGTCGGCGCACGCGGGGTCACCGACGACGACGCCCGGTAGGAGTGGGGTCCGGAGCGAGATTCCTCGCTACGCTCGGAATGACAGAGCGGGGGTTGGGTCCTTGTCATTCAGAGTGAGCGCAGCGAGCGAAGAATCTCCGCGCAACGGCAATCGCAAGGCCCCGGCGCGCCGGCCGCGCGGATTGGAGCTGACGGCGAACGAGGAATGCGCTTGTCATTCAGAGCCCCGACGTGTCGGGGCGAAGAATCTCGCGCCGGGGGAAGATTCGTCGGCGGCGCCTCGGAATGACATGCTGGCGAGGGCCTCGGAATGACGTGCGCACGACCGCGCGCACAATGACAGATCATTGTGAGGACAGACGATGAAGGTTCCCTACAGTTGGCTCAAGGACTTCGTCCCGGTGGAGGCGCCGCCCGATGAGGTCGGGCGGCGGCTGACGATGCTGGGGCTGGAGGTCGAATCCATCGCGCAGGTGGACGACGACCAGGTGCTCGACGTACAGGCGACCTCCAACCGCGGCGATGGTCTGAGCATCCTCGGCGTGGCGCGCGAGGTGGCGGCGGCGTTCGAGCTGCCGCTGACGCTGCCGTCAGCCGCGGTGCGGGAGGCGGGCGAGCCGGCGGCGGCGCTGGCGTCGGTGCGCGTTGACGACCCCGACCTGTGCCCGCGCTACTCGGCGCGCGTGATGACGGAGCTCGAGGTCAAGACCTCGCCGCCGTGGGTCATCCACCGCCTGCTGCGCTGCGGCATGCGGCCGATCAACGCCGTGGTGGACGCCACCAACTATGTGATGCTGGAGCTGGGGCAGCCGCTGCACGCCTTCGACTGCGATCTTATCGCCCCCGGCCCCGACGGCCGCGCCGCCGTCATCGTACGCACCGCCCGCGAAGGCGAACCGCTGACCACCCTCGACGGGGTCGAGCGCAAGCTTGCCGCGGGCATGTTGGTCATCGCCGACCCCGAGCGCGCGATCGCCCTCGCCGGGGTCATGGGCGGCGCCAATACCGAAGTCAGTTGGTCAACCACGCGCGTGCTGCTGGAATCCGCTCACTTCAACCGCGTCAGCGTCCGCCGCACGCGCAAGGCGCTCGAACTTGATACCGAAGCCTCCTACCGCTTCGAGCGCATCGTTGATCCGGGGGGGACCGTCGCCGCGCTCGATCGCGTGGCGGCGATAATCGCCGACGCCTGCGGCGGCAAGGTCGCACGCGGCATCACGGACCAGTACCCGAAGGCGATCCTGCCCGTGACCATCGAGCTGCGCCCCCGGCGCGCGAACCAGTTGCTGGGCACGCGCCTATCGAAGGCGCGCATGGCGGCGCTGCTGCGCCGCCTGCAATTGGAGGTGGAGCAGGGCGAGGCGCTGCGCGTGACCTGCCCCACCTACCGCCCCGACCTGCAAGCCGAGATTGACCTGGTGGAGGAGGTGGCGCGCGTTCACGGCTACGACCGGATTCCCGCGACCGTCACCGGCGGCGCCGGCGCCCCGGGGCGGCAGGCGCCGGAGCTGGAGTTCGACCTGCGCGTCAAGCAGGCGCTGATGGCCTGTGGCCTCAACGAGGCGCTGAGCTACACCCTGACCGACGCCGGCGTGTTCGACCGCCTGCATCTCCCCCCGGGGCATCCCCGGCGGCGCGCGCTGCGGGTCAAGAACCCCAAGAGCGAGGAATACACGGTCCTGCGCACCACCATGCTCGACAGCATGCTGTCGGCGCTGGCTCATAATGCCCGCCGCGGGGTGAGCGACGTTGCCCTGTTCGAGGTCGGGCGGGTGTACCTGCCGGTGCCGAGCGCAGTCGAGGGACGGCGCGAGCAGGACGACCTCCCGCACGAGCGCCGCAGCGCCGGCATCGCCGTCATGGGCGGCGCGTGGAGCAGCCGCTGGGGGCTCGATCCGGCGGCCACGCGCGCGGACTTCTATTCGCTCAAGGGAATCGTCGAGCAGGTGGCATCGAACCTATGCGAGGGTGACCTGGACTTCGCGGCGTTGTCCCATCCATCGCTGCGCGAGGGGCATGCCGCAGCCGTGCGCCTGGACGGCGAGGAGATCGGGCTGCTGGGGGCGCCGTCGGTGGCGGTGCGCGATCATTACGATTTGCCCGACGGCGCCTATGTCGCCGAGCTGAACCTGGAGGCGATGATGCGCCGCGCGCGCGGCCATGCCCAGAGCCGCCGCCTGTCGCGTTACCCGGCGGTGCGCCGCGACATCGCGCTTATCATTCCCGGCGGCGTCCTCGCGCGCGAGGTGGAGCAGGTCATCCGCCGCCAGGCCGGGGAGAATCTGGAACGCGTGGACCTGTTCGACCTCTACACCGGGCGCCCGGTGCCGGCCGGCTACAAGAGCCTGGCCTATGCGCTCGCCTTCCGCCACGCCGAGCGCACCCTCACCGACGAGGAGGCGGACGCGGCGCTGACGAACATCAAGGACGGCCTGCGCGCGGAGCTGAACGCGCAGATAAGGGAGTGAGCACCTGGGCCGCTCAAGGTTCGGGTCTCTACGAAGTCCATGAAACCCAAGGACGATGACTTCCCGGAATCTGTGAAATCGGCGGATAGTAATCTCCGCGCTCCGTGGTCATCGGCCCTGGAGGAGGCGAACCATGGTTAGTGGGCGGCGCATGCTGGCCGAGCTCATGGAGCTCGCGCGCATCCCCAGTCCCGTGCGGCGCGAGCGCGCGATGGCGATCGCGGTCATGGGCAAGCTGCGCGCCCTCGATCTGCACCCGCGCCAGGATCGCGCGCATAAGACCTTCGGCGGCGACACCGGCAATATCATCGTGCATCTTCCCGGCTCGCGCCGGGCGCCGACGGTGCTGCTCAATGCCCACCTCGACACCGTCCCCCAGGCGCAGCCGACCCCGCGCCTGGCGGGCAAGTACGTCATCAGCGCCACCGACGCGCCGTTCGGCGCCGATGACAAGGTCGGCGTGGTGGCGATCCTGGAGGCGCTGCGGTGCGTGAGCGAGGACGGCCTGGAGCACCCCCCACTGGAAATTGTTTTCACCGTCGCCGAGGAGACCGGCCTGCTCGGCGCGCGCGGGCTGGAGCGCAGCCAACTGCGTGCGGACCTGGGCTATGCTTTCGACTCCGGGGGCCGGGTCGGGCGCGTCGTCACCAGGGCGCCCAGCCACGACGTGTTGACGGTGGTTATCACCGGCCGCGCGGCGCACGCCGGGGTGGCGCCGGAGAAAGGCGTCAATGCCATCGCCATCGCCGCGCGCGCCGTCGCCGGCATGCGGCTGGGGCGCATTGACGAGGAGACCACCGCCAACATCGGTGTCATCGAGGGCGGCGTCGCCACCAACGTCGTGCCCGAGCGGGTGCGCATCCGAGGCGAGGCGCGCAGCCACGATGAGCGCAAGCTCGACCGCCAGCTCAAGCACATGCTCCAGCGCTTCCACGATGCGGCGTGCACGGCGGGCGCGAGCATCGAGATCGAGGTCGAGCCGCAGTATCGCCGCTTCGACTTGGCCGCGGACAGCCCGGTGCTGCAGGTGGCGCGGGCGGCGGTGAAGCGCATCGGCCGGCGCATCAAGCTCGACACCACCGGCGGCGGCAGCGACGCCAACATCTTCAATGCCCACGGCATCCCCACCGCCATCATCGGCTGCGCGATGGACAATCCGCACAGCCCGAGCGAGCGCATGGAAGTGGCGGAATTCGAGGTGCTCGGGCGGCTGGTGGTGGCGCTGATCGCGGCGGCGGCGCAACAGACGTAGGGGCGCGTCATACCGCGCTCGTATCCGGTCGCGGCGAACTCCATTGCCGCCCATTGAGGAGGATGGCACGTGCAGGACGTAGCTCGCACACCCGGTGACTTGGGCGCCGCCCGCGGGCATCGCCTCTTCTGGGGTGAGATGCACACCCATACCTTCTGCGGCGACTCCATCTTCGGCGAAATCGAGACCGCCGCGGACATCGCCTCGACCCACCTCGACTTCTGGGCTCCCGGTGAGCACTGCGACAACCAGGAGTTCGATTGGCCTCGCCTCCTGCGCGCCGTCAACGGCAGCCACCGGTCCGGGGAGTTCGTCGCCTTCGCCGGGCTCGAACGCGCGGGCGCGGACGGCGACTACAACGCTTACTTCCTCCAGGACGATCCCGACCCTTACACCGGCGGCCCCCTGGATGAATTCCTGGCCTACGCGCGCGCGCAGGGGGCCGTCGTCATACCCCACCATACCGCCTATGCGGTGGATCATCGCGGCACCCACTGGGAGCGCCATGACCCGGAGCTGATGCCGCTGGCGGAGATCTTCTCCATGCACGGCTGCTCCGAGCGGGATGACGGCCCCTATCCCATGGACCTGGCATGGATGGGCCCGCGGGCGAGCGGGGGCGCGGCGGTGACGGGATTGGCGCTGGGCAAGTGCTTCGGGTTTATCGCCTCCTCCGACGGCCATAACGCCTACCCGGGGGCCTATCCCCTGGGCCTAGTGGGCTGCTTCGCCTCCGAGCTCACCCGCGAGTCGCTGTTCGAGGCGTTTCGCGCGCGGCGCACCTACGCCGTCACCGGCGACCGCATCCGGGCCGAATTCACCGTTGACGGCCATCTTATGGGCGACGTGTTCACCGGCGGCGAGCGGCGCGCCATTTCCCTGAAGATCGAAGGCCTGGACGCGCTGGATAAGGTGGAGGTGGTCCGCAACGGACGGGTTCTGCGGCGCCTGAGCGGGGCCCTCGATCGCGAGTATCCGCGGGCGGCGGGCCGCTACCAGGTGCGGTTGGGGTGGGGCTGGGGGGGAGCCGGAACCAATGTCAACTGGACCGCGGAACTGCGGATCGAGGACGGGGAAATCCTGGCCGCCTCGCCCTGCTTCTCGCCGCCCGCCGTCAACCGCATCGAGCACCTGACCCCGAGCGAGTGCGTATGGGTTTCCCGCACGGGGGGATATGATGCCAGTTGGACCACGAATCGCTACCGCGTGGGCGGCGATCAGAGTATCGTCTTCACCGTCGGCGGCGATCCGGGCACGCGCCTGCGGGTCACCGTCAACGGACGCCATCTGGCCTACTCCCTGGGCGAGCTGGCGCGGGAGTCGCGCGTCGAGTTCCTGCGCGGCGCGGGCGATGAGCGATTCAAGTTCCATCATCCCCTCCCCGAATCGCAGTACCGGCTCGAAGCGCAGTTCGAGGACGACCGTCCGGCCACCGACTGCGATTGGTACTACGTGCGGGTGGCCCAGGACAACGGGCAGATGGCGTGGCTGAGCCCGATCTGGGTGCGGCGGGCGTGAGCGCGGCGATGTGCGCGCGCGCGAACCTCGCAGGCAGCCTCGCGGGGCACGGGTGACCGCTCATCATGCGTCTGCAGTTCGACCCGACGGTGGATTATTACGAAGTGCTGCAGGTGCACCCCAGGGCGCACCCGGAGATCATCAAGCGCGCCTACCGCACGCTGGTGGCGCAGCTCCACGCGCACCCCGACCTCGGCGGCAGCCATCAGCAGATGGTGCTCATCAACCGCGCCTACGAGGTGCTGAGCAGCGAGGAGCTGCGCGCGGAATACGACCGCTGGCGCGGCCAATATGCGCCGTCGGCGGCGAGCGCGCAGCCCCCGTCGTCGCCCCCACCGGCGCCCGCGTCTCCCGCCGGCCCGGCGCGGGGCGACACCATCACCACCGCGTGCCTCAAGTGCGGGCGGCGCAATCGCGTCCCGCAGGAGATCGGCCTCTTCCGCGCGCGCTGCGGCGCCTGCGGCGAGCGGCTCATCCCCGCGGCGGCGAACCGGGGGCGTCCACCCGCCGGCGCCCGCGAAGCCGCTGCTCCGGCCGCGCGGCGTGCGG
>DATLAK010000190.1 GCA_035527535.1 Armatimonadota bacterium | reverse complement strand
TCCCGGAACTCGTCGCGGCGATCGAAGATTTCATCCGGGTCAACAACGAGAATCCCAAACCGTTCGTCTGGACGAAAAAGGTCGATGCTATCTTGGAGAAGGTCGCCCATTGTAAAGCCATCATCGGGACACTACACTAGTAGCCGCCGCCATCCCGGCCCGACGAAGTCGGGACCTAGGGACGTGGCGGTCGCCTTGCGACCTAGCCACCGAGGGCCCCGATAGATGGCTCGGGCCGCCTGATCGGCCCGCCATGGCGGCCCGAAGGGCCTAGCCATCGGGATTCGGAAACGGCTGTGCTACATGATGAATGCGGCCAGATTTACGGGCGGGGGCGCCCATGCTCCAAGCTCACGGGCGGGGGCGCCCATGCTCCAGATTCACAGCCGCCCGCACTATTCGCCTCTGAGGGCTTCCATGGGCTCAATCAGGGAGGCGCGGATGGCGGGATAGAGGCCGAAGATGAGGCCCACCGACACCGACACCCCCAGCGACAGCGCCACCGCCGCGCCCGCCACCACCGTCCTCCAGCCAGCGAAGTGCGAGATCGCCTGCGCCGCCCCGATGCCGCCGCCGACGCCGATCAGGCCGCCGATCATGGTGATGACCAGACACTCGACGAGGAACTGGCGCACGATGTCGCCGCGCTTGGCGCCGATGCATCGGCGCACGCCGATCTCACGCGCGCGCTGAGTGACGGTGGCGAGCATGATGTTCATGATGCCGATGCCGCCGACCAGCAGCGAGATGCTGGCGATCGCCCCCATCACGACGTTGAAGATGTTCTGGGTCTGCTGGCGCTGGCGCAGAAGCTCGATGGGGATGATGATCTCGAAGTCGGCGACTCCGCCGTGGCGCTGCTCGATGATGCGCTTGACCACCTGCGCCGCCGGCACCGTGCGGTCGGGGTCGCGCACCTGCACCGCGATCTCGCTGATGGGGCGGCGGTTGAGCGGCGGCCGCTCGAACATCGAGTTGACGAGCCCCATCACCGCCTCCGGGTTCATGGGGATCGCCTTCTCCATGTAGAGCTGGAAGTCTTCCATGGCGACAGTGATGGGGATATAGACATCCTGGTTGAGGTCGCGCAGGGTGAAGGTCGTGTCCGCGGTCTCGAGCACGCGCTCCTTCATGACGCCGATGACGCGGAAGTTGCTCATGCCGATCTTGACGAACTTGCCGACCGGGCTCTCAAAGGCGAAGGCGTCGC
This sequence comes from Armatimonadota bacterium, assembly GCA_035527535.1. NCBI lineage: Bacteria > Bacillati > Armatimonadota > Armatimonadota bacterium. The sequence continues at coordinate 20,404 of DATLAK010000190.1, read as the reverse complement.
GCTTGACCTCGGCCCCCAGGACGCAAACGTGGGCGCGGCGCGCGACGTCCTCGTCATCTATGAAGCGCCCCTCTCTGACGTCGAGGTGCGATGTCTCGAGATAGCCCGGGGCGGTGCCGAAGACGCGCGCGTCAACCGTCTTGCCGCCGGCCGAGACCGCGCCGAAGATGCGGCATGACGGCACCACCCGCTGCGCGAAATCGCATAGCTCGCCCAGCACCAGCGCATCGCCGTAGCTCAGGCCGTAGGGCGACTTCTTCGCCGCCTCGTTCTGCATCTCGCCCACCAGCGCCACTCGCCGCACCTGCAGGGTGTCTATGCCCAGCTGCTGGATCTGCCGCAGAGTCTCCTGCCGCGCGCCTTCACCGATGGAGACCATGGCGATCACCGCCGCCACCCCGAAGATCATGCCGAGCATCGTCAGCAGTGACCGCAGCTTGTGGCTCCACAGCTCGCGGAAGCCGGTCTTGACGGGCGCGGTGAATGGCGCGAGGTTGATCCGCCATGGTCGGTTGTGCGTCACCGCTGCGGCTCTTTGATCTTGGCCGGCGCCGACGCCGCGGCCGCAGCGGATTGCCCGAGGTCGTTGAGCGCGACCCGTTCGCCCGCCCGCAGGCCCTGCTTGATGGCGGTGTAGTCGCCGTTTGTGCCGCCGGTCACCACGGCAACGGGCGCGAACTTGCCGTTGCGCTGCACGAACACTACGGCGCGGCCATCGCGCCGGAAGATGCACCCGCTGGGCACCACGATCGCATCCTTGATGCGGCGGGCGACCAGGCGCACGCCGGCGCGCATGCCGGGGCGAATCAGCGCCTTGCCGATCGGGGGCAGGTCAATGGTCACGGGGAAGGTCGCCGACGATGACAGCCCCATCCATCCCTGCACCGGCGGGCGGCGCGCGTTTTGGCCGATTGCGGTCACCCGCCCCTTGAGCGCCTTGCCCGGCAGGGCTTCGATGGTGACCTCCGCCGCCTGTCCCATACTGGCGCCGGCAATCTGTTCCTGGTCGAGCTCGAGCTTGACCTGCATCCGGCCGAGGCTGATGATGGCGGCGACCTCGCGCCCCTGGGATACCCAGTCGCCCGTGCGCGGGGTACGCGATCCCCCCATCCGGCCGCCTTGCGGCGACAGCATCACCAGTCCGCCGGCGGGCGCGGTCAGGGTGGTCTTCGCCAGATCCTCGCGCGCGCGGGCAAGCTGCAGCTCGAAGTTCTCGACCTCATTGCCGGTCATGCGCACATCGCGCTCCGTCCAACTGCGGGTGCGAGACATGTCGCGCGCGGTGTTATTGACATTGCGCCTGCGGCCGCCGACTTCGGCGGCGGACTGCGATTTCTTCAGCTCGTAGTCGCCGCGCTCGCGTTGCAGCGAGAACTCCGCGGCCTTGAGCGCCGCCTCTTCCCGCTCGACTTCAGTGCCCGGCACCAGGCCCTTGGCCGCCAGCCGCCGCTTAACCTCGACCTCCTGCCGCCGCTGCTCAAGCTCCTTGGCGTGGAAAGCGATGGCGTCCGCCGCCTGCTGCAGGGCCACCTGCTGCTGGCGCTCGAAGGCCGCGACATCATCCTGCGCGCGCTGCAGGCGCAGCCGCATCTCCTTCATGCGCGTCATGCGCGCCGCTTCCGCTTCTGCCTGGCGCCGCACCGCGTTGTCGTAGCGCACGCTGAGGTCGGTGACCTGGTCCTGGAACGTGGTGGGATCGAGACGCACCAGGGGCTCGCCCGCGGAGATGACGATGCCGTTGGCGCAGATCCATTGGATGCGCCCCGATATCTCGGGGATGACCGGCGACGAGTTCCGCGCCGCCACCACCCCGGTCTGGGTCACGGTGATGAGCAGGTCCTGCCGCCGCGCGGTGGTCGTCACCACCAGGGGATCGCCCTTCGCCGCAGGCAACGCCCGATGCTGGGACGCACCGTTTCGCGCACCGATGACTCGCCACCCGCCCCACCCGGCCGCGCCGACAGCAACGACGGCGGCCAGGCTGAATATGATCGCGCGCAGCCGCGTCATGACTTCGCTCCCCTGACCTGCGGCGGACGTTCCAGCGCCACCCGGTCGTCGGCGCGCAGGTCGCCATGCACCTCCATCAGCAGGTCATTGCGCTTGCCCACCTTCACCGGCGCCCGCTCATAGGTGACGCTCGTCGCTTCGCCCGCGCCGCGCACGCGGTAAACGACGGAGCCGCCCCGCTCCTTGAAAACCGCGCGGATGGGGACCATCGTCGCCTGCGCCACGCGGTCGAGGACGATCTCGACGTCAACCGTCATGCCCGGCCGCAGGTGCTCGGGATCGCTTTCGGCGAGCTTCACCAGGACGCCGAATACCTTTTTCCCCGGCGTGCCGCCTTGCCAGACATTGGAATCCTGGGCCAGCTCCTCGACGATCGCCACCTTGCCCCGGTAGCGCCGCCCGGGCAGGGTCGGCGAGGAGACGAAGGCGTCCTGTCCGACGTGCACGCGGGAGATGTCCATCTCGCCGATCTGCGAGCGCACCTGCATCTGGCGGAAATTGTAGATCATCACCGGCGCCGCCCCCGATTGCACCTGGTCGCCCAGGCGATACGGGCGCCGCTCGGGCCAGTTGGCGGTATTGGTCTGGATCACCGCGAGGCCGGCGACGGGGGCCTGGACCGTGCTCTGCGCGATCTTCCTATCCACGTCCGCCAGCTTGCGCTGCGCCTCCGCCACCGCGATGAGGGCGTCCTCGGCGTGGACCCTGGCATCGGCCTTGGCCGTCTCGAGCGCGTGCTGCGCGAGGTCGAGCGCGCTCCGCGCATCCTGCACCTGCTCGGCGGTGCGCTTCTCGGTGTCGGCCGCCTGCGCCTTCTGCTGCTCCAACTCGAACTGCTTCTGGCGATATGCCTGCTCGGCATCGCGAAGCTTGGTGCCGGCGATGTAGTTAAGCTTGGCGAGGCGCTGCGCGCGCGCCAGCTCGCGCTCGGCGCGGGCGGCCTCGCTCTCGGCGAATTTCACCTGGGCGGCGATCTTCTCGCGCTCGGCCTGTGCCTTCTCCTGCGCCAGCTTCGACGATTCCCGCGCCGCATCTGCGTCGCTTTCGGCCTGGGTCGTGCGGGTGACATTGTCCGCCTTCTGGCTGCTCTCCGCCTCCTGCGCGTCGGTGAGCGCGCGCTCCAGGATATCGCGCTGATCGCGCAGGTCCTTGATGTCGAGCTGGAAGGCGAGGTCGCCCGGCTTGACCGGGGCGTTGTCCTGGCAGATATCGAGCAGCGTGCCGGCGAGGTCAATGCGCACCGGCGTTTCCTCGGCCGATTCGAGCGCCCCGTTGACGGGCAGGGTGACCACGAGCGCGCCGCGGGTGACCGCGGCGGTCCGGATCGGCGCGGCGGTCGCGGTGTGCCGCGATTCGAGCGCGCGCCACCTCCAGCCGATGAGCCCGACAACAATGACCGCCAGCGCGATGACGATGATGCGCTTCATCGCTCTTGCTCACCTTCGGCCCGGTCGCCGTCTTCGTCCCAGTCGTCGCTGTCGGCCTGCATCTGCGCGAGCACGGCGCGGGCGTCGAAGGGCTCGGCGATCCGCCTGTCGCTCGCTGACCGGCCGTCACGCAGCCGCAGGACGCGCCGCGCGTGCTGGGCAACCTGCTCCTCGTGGGTCACCAGCACGATGGTGATGCCCTCGCGATTGAGGTCCTGGAAGAGAGCGAGCACGTCCTGGCCGCGCCGCGTATCCAGGTTGCCGGTGGGCTCGTCGGCGAGGATCAGGGACGGGTGGTTGATGAGCGCGCGGGCGATGGCGACGCGCTGTTGCTCGCCGCCGGAGAGCTGGGTCGGGCGGTGATGCTCGCGTCCCGCCAGCCCCACCCGCGCCAGCGCCTCGCGCGCGCGCCGCGGCGCCTTGTCGAGTCCGCTGTAAACCGTCGGCAGCAGCACGTTGTCGAGCGCGGACATCCCCGGCAGCAGGTTGTAGGCCTGGAACACGAAGCCGATGCGCCGCAGCCGCAGGGTCGAGCGCTGGGCGTCATTGAGCCGCTCGACGTCCTCCCCGGCCAACAGGTAGCGGCCCCGCGTCGGCTGCTCCACGCAGCCGATGATGTTGAGCAGGGTCGTCTTCCCCGACCCCGAGCGCCCCATGATCGCCACCAGCTCGCCCTCGTTGACGTCGAAGTCCAGCCCGCGCAGGGCGTGCACGTCAACCGTGCCGGTGTGGTAGGTCTTCGTCAGCCCGCGGACCTCGACCAGGCTCATGACGACGTCCTCACTGCCCCGCTTGCGCGCGCGGAACCGGTCCCGAGCATCTTCGTCGAAGCGGGCTCCGACAGTGCGACCAGCTCCCCCGCCGCCAGCCCCGAGCGCAGCACCACCGCGACCTCGTTGCGGTCGCCGGTCTGGGCCTCCCGGCGCTCGAAGCCATCGCCGCGCTTGACATAGACGAAGCTCTTGCCGTTGCGCTCGAAGACCGCGTCCAGGGGGACGAACAGCGCGTCGGGCAGGCGCTTGACGATGACGCGTGCCCGCGCATTGAGGCCAGGCTTGAGACCCCCGGCATTCGCGGCGCGCGGGGGGTTGACCTTGATGAGGACGTCGAAGACCCGCTCATTGGCCTCGGCGGTGGGATCCTCCCATATCCACACTTCGCGCGCGACCGCCCCCACCGACGACACCACGCCCGTGAACTTGCGCCCGGCCAGGGCCGCGAACTCGATCTCCGCCTGCTGGCCTTTGCGCAGCGCGGCGATGTTGCCTTCCTTGATGCGGCAGCGAATGGACATGTTGCGGTTGCCGGAGATGCTGCCCAGCGGCGTGCCCGAGGACACCTGGTCGCCCTCGCGCCACGGCCGCCGCTCCCCGCCGCGGAAGGTCGAGAACAGCGACACCGTCCCCGAGGCGGCAGCGGTGATGGTGGTGTCGGCAAGCGCGGCCGTGATGGTCTCGAGTTCGCGCGCGGCAACCTCGGCGCGGCTCCTGGCATGGTTGACCCGATCCTCGATGCGGCTGCGCGAGATCCCAGTGCGGCGCTTGACGGCGTCGAGCTGGCTCTGCCGCTGGCGCAGCTCGGCGGCGATCTCGCGGCGGCTCAGTTCGAGATCCTTGGCGCTCTGCTCAACCTTGAATTGCTGCGCGTCATAGGTCGCCTTGGCGATGTCCGCCTCCGAGGCCGCGACATAGCCCTTGGCGGCCATGCGCTGGCTGCGCTCGTATTCCTGTCGCAGGCGCTCGGCCTCAGCGCGGTCGAAGGCGAGCTGGTCCTCGCCCTGCTTGGTGCGCACGCCGACCGACTCCTGCCAGACCTCGAAGTCCTTCTGCGACTGCTCGAGGTTGCGCTGATCTGTCTCGTAACGCTCCTGGGCGCTCTCGCGGGTGCGCTCGATCTCCTCCTGTCCCTGGGTGGATGCCAGCTTCGCGTCCGCCTGCCGGCGCAGCAGGTCGCGCGCCTCGATGCGGCAGAAGACCTCTCCCGCGCGCACCACCGTGCCGTCGGAAACAATCATCGTCAGCTCGCCTGGCGCCTTACCGGTGCCGACTACCACCGCGTCGTCGCTCTCCAGCGGCCCCTCCGCCGGTAGGCTTACCACGAACTCCCCGCGCGTCGCCGCGGTGACCGGGATCCGTTTCCCGGCGTCATGCGGTCGCACGGCGTGCCAGGCGAAACCCACGCCTGCGGCAAGCACGATCAGCACCAAACCCCATGTAGCATTACGTCTCGACACGAGTGCTCCTGTGGTGTACGGGCGCGCGCCCACACTGAGCAGAATCGAAGGGGCCGTAAGCCCCTTGTCGGGGCAAGGCCCCTAAGCCCGTTGGGCCGGGGTGGCGGTCGCGGCGCGACCTAGCCGCATGCCTTGCCCTACCCCCGTCAGCCCGAATCGCGGGGTATGTTCGCGTAGAGTGGGCATCCGCCGCGGCCTCCGTAGGGGCGCAAGGCGTGCGCCCTTTCACAGCGAACTGCGTACCCTCACCACAACCATCAAGATCGAGCACGCCCGGATCCATAGCAATCCGGGCTTCTACGGCAATCCCTGGCTGACATCCTCGCCCAGGGCCCTGCGGATCCGCACCGTGGTCAAGAAGTACTGCACCTGTTCTTGCAGCAGTGACCGCTCCGCCTCCACCAGCCGATCCTCCGCGTCCAGGACGCGCAGGTAATCGCTCAGCCCCTCATCATACATACCCCGCGCGGCCTCCCGATTCTTGCGCGCCAGCGCCAGCGCCTGCTCGCCGATGTCTATACGCTGCCGTGAGCTGGTGGCCGCCCGCACCAGGCGCTGCACCGCTTGCGTCACCTGGTCGCGCGCCGCCACCGTGCTCTGCTCCAGCACCTGCAGCGCGCGGTCCGCCCGCCCGATGTCCTCGCGCCGCCCGCGGTCAAACAGCGGCGCCTCGACCCGGATGCCGCCGAACCAGCCGGTGCTGACCGTGGTGCCGTTGATGGTTTCGCCGAGGTCGTTGACGCCGACGCTGGCGGTAACGTCGGGCAGGTTCTGGCTGCGGGCGATCCGCAATGACGCCGCAGCATCTTGCCCGCTCAGCTCCAGTCGCCCGAGGTCGGTGCTGTTCGCAAGCGCCATCTGAACCAGCGCGGCCTCGTCATACTCCTGCGGCGAGTAGGCGATGGCGGTGGTCAGCTCCGGCGTTGCGCCGGGGATCAGGCCCAGGTTGAGCAGCAGGCGGTCCATCGCATCGCGGTACGCCTGCTGATCGCTGATGAGCGACTGCTTCGACCGTTCCCAGCTCAGCCGCGCCTGGTCCACGTCCAACTCCGCGACCTGGCTGACCCATTCCTCGCCCGGCTGCGCGAGGCCCTCGCCGCTGAACTTGGCGTAGTTCATGTCATAGAGCGCCTTCGCCCGCTCGACCGCGCGCTGGGCGATCTCGACCTCACCCTTCGCCAGCAGCACCGCGAAGTAGTCCTCGATGACGCGGCGCGCCAGCTCCTGCTGCGCGTCGAAGAATGACAGCTCCTGACTTGCCAGCGCGGTGCGCGCGTTGCGGATACGTTCCGCGGTCGAGGATGCCAGCCCCATGCCCCTCATCAACGGCTGGTCATAGCTCAGGCTGAGCGCCGGCCGCTGGGAAAGCAGATCGCCGAAGGTTCCCTGCGTGCCCGTGCCCGCGTTTGCCTGCAGCGAGCCGCCGGTCCGCGCCTCCAAGCGCGCACCGACCGAGCCCGTCAGCGCCGTCTCGGCATTGCTGCCCGGGTTCCGCTCCCGTTCGCCGCCGGCGCTCACGTCGTAGAACAAGCGCTGCTCGGCCACCCACAGCCCCTGCCGGGCGTTGATGAGCTGCTGCAGGCTCTGGCGGAAACCCGAGTTGTGGGCGGAAGCCAGGGCAAGGCATTCCCGCAGGCTCAGCGTGGCGGGCGCCTGAGGCGAGGGCGTCGGCTTGAGACCGACCGCTACCGACCCGGCCGCTCGCACGCGCTCCCACATCTGGGGCGACGGTCCCGCGGTATCGGCCGCCAGCGCCGGCGTCGCCGCCGTAAGCAAGATGATTGCGACTACGAGGTGAGTTCTCATGACATCTCCGCTGCCTGATCCGCGATGCGCGCGAGCAGGTCGCCCAACAGCGCCTGCTCCTGATCCGTGAGCACTGACATCAGGTGCTGGATCCGCGCGACGTAGGAAGGGTAGATATGCTCGAAGACCTCGCGCCCGGCGGGCGTCAGCACCGCCAGCGTAATGCGCCGGTCCTCGGGATGCGGAACCCGTGCGAGACAACCCGCCTCCTCTAGACGATCAATCAACCCCGTAATGTTCCCTGAAGTAACGTAAAGGCGGTGGGAAACCTCGTTCAGCTTGGCCCCTTTGCTGCCGGCGCCGGCCAGCACGCGCAAGATGTCCAGCTGGGAGTTAGTCAACCCATGCTCTTTGAGCTCTCGGTTGATGGAGCGACGAATCTCGCACTTGGCGCGCACGAAGCTGCGCCAGGCATCCATCGCGGCCGGCTCAGATGCTGGCATAGAAGCACCTCACCATTAGTTTATAGTAAGACTATCTGTGTGTCAATAATTGATGCGTAAAAGGTTGTGTGCCATTCTGTGTGTAAACGGCTGGAGGGGGAAAAGAGGAGGGGTTCTGTCCTGCTGGGTGACGCTGGGAGTGGCAGGGCCGACCGTCACTCGCGCCTTGTGCTTTCCCCTGCGCGCCGCGCTCTATGTGCGCGCTAAGGACTGCGCCGCCGCCGACCCTTCGGCTCCGCTCAGGACAGGCTTTCGCGGCAAAATCCCCCTGGCGTTGAGCTTGTTGCGCGCCGTGCGCTGGCCGGCCCCAATATGCCTGTACGTGCTGGCGGACGGCGCTTATGCCACCCGCGACTTCCTGCGCGGGGCGCGCGAGCTGGGCCATCACGTGCTCACGCGCCTCAAGCGCAATGCCGATGTCTGTTGGCCAGCGCCACCGCACCGCCATCGTGGACCTGCCCCGCCACCAGCGGGCGGCGCTACTGTCCACCGATCTATCCCTGTCGTCGGCCGACATCATCGAACGTTACGCCATGCGTTTCTCATTGGAGATCGCCTACCGCGAGCTCAAGCAGCGCTTCGCCTGGGGCCACTACCAGGTGCGCTCACGTCAGGCCAGCGAGCGACATGTCGCGCTGAGCTTCGTCGCCTGCAGCGGCTAGGTCGCTCCGCGACCGCCGTGGGCGGCCCCTAGGCCTGCGGCCGGGGCGGCGGCCAGCGGCCTAAGCCGCTGAAGCCTAGCCATCTGACGACGCTGCTGCTGGTGCTGCGCGACGACCAACAGACGGTGGGCGAAATGCGCCGCGCGCTGCAAGCGGCGGCGCTGCTGGCGTGGATTCTCGCGCTCATGGGCAAAAACGCCCTTCGTCGCAAAACCGGCGTGCTCGCACGCTTGCGCCATCCTTTGCTGCAAGAAATGGCCAGAGTATACGCTAGGACACCTCGGGTTTGTGGGCGGTTGAGGAAGCTTGTAGAGGCGGGGATTCGATATGCACAAGAAACCCTTTGCCGTCGTGCCGAGGATAGCGGAAGGTAACCTTTGATGAGTCAGGGGCCCATATTATCTCGCCCGCGGATCGCCAGGCAACCTGGGCATTGTTGTGCTCTACCGTCTTCTTCCAAAGTTGCGCCCCAGTAGTCCTGTTGGTGACAGAGCATTCCGTCCAATCGCGATGTCCTCCCCAGAAAAAATGCTGGGTTAGATTGAACACCTTGGCCTCAAGACGGCCGTCTGGAGAAGACTTCATGCGCCCCCCGCCGATGGGAACGCACTGAAGCTCTCTGTAACCAACTGCGAGTAGGATAGCAATGCCGATGGCCAGGCCACCGGCGACCCTCTTGACCCATACCACCGGCCTATCCCTCCTGAGAGACTGTTCAGGCGGAGGAGCGGGGCCTGTAAGCCGGCGTCAGGATGGCCCGCTCCTGCCGCATGTATGGTAGCACAAAGTGGCGGTCTGGTGGCGCTTGAGTGGCGCTCTTTCGGCATGTTGTGGTTTCTTGGCGCACGCCTTTGGCCTTCGCAATGAGAAACCCTCGGCTTATTGAGCGTGAAATCGTGGCCCCACGGCCAACGCCGGCCGAAAACGGGAGTGGCGGTCTGGTGGCGCTGCAGCGCTGGTCACGGTGAGGACACTGGCGAGACTGTCGCACGCGGCAATAGCGGAAGACGGTTCGCAGGAGGGGGGCTGTCTATGACTCCTGCCCCGACGGGGCGAGCAGGTGGGGGAAGTCGGTGTCGGCAGTGATGACCACGCGCTCTTCGGCACTGGATCGGTTGAGCAGCTCGCGATCAGATGCACGTTCGAGGCCCAGGGATGATGCGTGGACACATCGTGACCGCGATTATTGAGTCAGGCAGCCACGCGGGACGATACCGGCAAGTCCACGAGGAACTTCATCGAGCGAACTCGACAACCTCCTCTTCGGCCAGAGCGGCAGCATAGGAGAGGGCTTCCTGGATGTCCCCGGGCTCCAAGTAAGGATACTCCGCCAGGATGGACTGGGCATCCTCGCCCGCGGCGAGCAGCCCCAGCAGGCGGGAGACCGGGAATCGCAGGCCGCGAATGCAGGGCTTGCCGCCCAGAATGTCGGAGTCAACCGTGATGCGTTCGAACCGCGTGGTTGGCATGGCGCAGGTCTCATCCGGCTCTTATAGTCATTATAGCACAAGGGTGCGCGAACGATCAGTCTGGAGCCCGGCCGCATCTTGGGCATCTTGCCGGATGGCAGGCCCGGCAGAAGGCTTTGCCGCAGGCGGGGCAGGGGCCGTGCGCCGCAGGACTGACCAGGTGCAGGGCGTCATCGCAGACTTCACGGGGGCGCTCCCACGTGTAGCTGTATTCGCATGGGAGCTGCTCCAGCTTGCGGACGACGGGATTCCAGTCGAGCGCGAACAGGCGCTCCCCTTTGCGGCGCTTGATGCGCACCGTAACCCGCTGCGTCGGCATTGCCAGTTGGAGGGTCTGCAGCCACGCCAGTTCCACCTTCATCGCGTACTTCTGTCGCACGTCCGCGACCTTGGCCTGGTATTCCCGCGCGATCGCCTCCAGCCGCTGGCGCTCGCGGGCCTGCTCGGCCTGCTGCCTTTCGGTCAACTCCCCTCGCATACTCAGCGCGGCCAGCCGCATTGCGGCCTCGCGCCGCAAGTCCTGGTGATAGGCGAAGAGCCGCTGCAAGTCCCGTTCCTGGCGGCGAGACATGCTCTTGAAGAAGGGTTGCAGATGATGGCGCAATCGCAAGGGCAGGGTGCGCTCCAGGATCGCGCTGAACTGCCGGCGCTCCCAGGGGAGTGGCGGGCCCGCAAGCATGGGAGATTGCTGCAACGATGGCAGGGCCTCCGCGCCGGCCAGCAGCTCCGGCAGCATGCCATCCAACGTCGCGCCGGTGGCTCGGTTGAAGCCGAATGCCAGTATGCCGTCTCGCTTTTCGTCGGAGATGGCGGTGTAGCCGAAACTGAGAATCTGGTAACAGGTCCACGCCGGTGCGACGCCCTCCAGGCGGTAGGTGGCATTCAGCAAGCACAGGTTCTGCTCGAGCATCCGCTCTGGATTGGCCAGCGCCGGATTGGCGGGAGCGAGGATTCGTCGGGCGTGGCGGCCATGCTCTCCCAGCAGCGCCGACACGCGCTCCATCATCTGCGACTCCAGGGTGACGCGCTGTGCGCTGTCGGGTAACTCAGCGCCGAAACCGAGCCGCGCCCACTCGGCAAGGCCCAGCGCCTGCTGCACCGGCGGCGGCGCGAGCACCTCCAGACCCTCCGGGTCAATCACCTCCACCGCCGCCCCGCAGGTCTCGAGCAACTTGGCGAAGAATTGCTGGAGTTGGTTCATCATACGGTCTCGAAGTCGTCGCCGAACAAGGCGGTATCGAGCTCCTTGATCGCCTCATACTGCTGCTTCGCCTTCACCATGCGCTCGCCCAAGTCAGCAAACGCGGAGGGGCGGCCCCGTTCGGTGGTTTCCAGCCAGGTGGTGAGGACGATGTCGGCGAAGTCCTGCCGCTCATCCAGTTCGCCCAGGATAGCGTCAATCTCCCCCACCACCAGTTCGAACATGTTGATCTTCTCATCCAAAATCTGCAGCATCTGGCTTTCCACCGTGTCGCGGGCTGCCAGGTTGAAGATGAAGACGTCGCGCGTCTGCCCAATGCGATGCAGGCGGCCGATGCGCTGTTCGATGGCCATCGGATTCCAGGGCAAGTCGAAGTTGATCAGGGTGTTGCAGAACTGTACATTGCGTCCCTCGCCGCCGGATTGCGTGGACAGCAGCACCGGCACCCGCTCACGGAACTCCTCGATAGCGGCGTCCTTGTCGGGCCCCGACAGCGAGCCCTCGAAGCGCGCAAACGAGATGCCCTGCTCCCGCATCACGGCCTCCAGGTGCCGGAGAGTCTCGCGATGGTGGACGAAGACCATTTTCTTCTCTTGCGGATTGCGCCGCAGCAGGTCCAGCAGCGCGGCCTCCTTCGCGCCGCGAGCGATCCGGCGGTAGCGCTCGGAGAGGGCGCGCCAACGCTCGTCCTTCCCCACGCGTGAGCGCTCGAGGGCGGCGGCGGCGGCGTTGGGGGAGGAGCCGGCGGCGCTCAGCAGGTGATGCAAAGCCAGCCGGTGATGCCCGGGCGCGCTCGCGTGCAGCTCTCGCACCAACTGATCCAGCCCCTGGTAGCAGCTTTGCTCTTCGCCGGTCGCCTCCAGGCGCAGGGTGACCGCGTGGCGAGCGGGAAGGCGCACATCAACCAGGGCGCGGGTGTTGCGCACCATGACATCGCGCATCAGCTCGTGCATCCGTTCTCGGTTGACGGGGAGGCGCGGCTTGCCCGGAGTCACGTAGGCGCCGCGGAACTCCCTCTCCGTCTTGAAGATGCCCGGCTTCAGCAGCGTCAGCAGGTTGTAGAGTTCCACCAGGCTGTTCTGCACCGGGGTGGCAGACAAGAGGAGCAGAAAACGCTTCTGCAGGGCGTCCACGAGCCGGTAGTTGTGGGTGGTGCGGCTCTTCAGGTGATGGGCTTCATCAACGATAACCAAGTCGTATGCCTGCTGTGTCAGGCGCGCGAAGTGCTCCTGACGGCGCGCGGTGGCGATAGAGGCGATCACGCGCGGCTGTGCCCAGAAGGCGTCGGGATCGCTCCTCAACAGGCTGTCATAGCTGGTGGCGCAGGGAATGTCGAACTTGGTCGCCATCTCTTCCTGCCACTGGCCCACCAGGGAAGCCGGGGTCAGGATGAGCACCTTCTGCACCATCCCGCGCAGCAGGTACTCTTTCAACACCATGCCGGCCTCGATCGTCTTGCCCAGCCCCACTTCATCGGCCAGCAGCACCCGGCCGCGGAACGATCTGAGCACCTTGCGCACCGTCTCCACCTGGTACCAATAGGTCTGCACCTGATGCAGCAGCGGCAGGCACAGCAACTCGTCGAACTCGCGCAGCAGGCTCAGGTGAGTGAACTCGGCACGTAACCGGTACCAGTCGGAAGCCTCCTCGCCCTGCGCCGGCCGGTCCAGCATGATCGCGTTCGCATTGAGCAGCTCGAAGCGGATCGGTATCTCGGGCTCGTGACGCGGCAGATCCGGCACTTCGGGCAGTAGCGCGGGAGCTTCCGCTGCGGGCGCGGAAGGAGCCTTGTCGCTGGATGACCGTTTCGCTGACCGGGCCGAGGCATGCCTTTTCCCGCGCCCCCGGCCTGCGCGAGGGGGCTCGTAGGCGCGGATCCTCCTTAACCACCCCACCAGCCACGACCACAGCGACGGGTCCGCGAGAAACCAAGGGATCGCTTGTTCGGGATCGCGCACACCGACTTTCCGCAGCAGCTCTCGTGCGCCCTCCCTGACCCCCTGCTGCGCGAGCGCGATCGCGCGCAGCAGGTGATGGCGGTTGTCAACGACATAGTCTCTGCGGATGCGCTTCAGATGCCGCAGGCACCGCTCCGGGTTCTCCTTGAGCAAGGCGGCAACCGCCGCGAGATACAGAATCTCATGCTCCCGGGGCCACTCCCTGACGGCCTGTTCCGCCAGCTCCTGCGCGTGCGGCGCCCGTGAGGCGAATGCCTCGTTCAAGGCGTCAACCCAGGCGGACGGGTCGCGTGGCGTGTTGGCAGGAATGGCCGGTTCGTTCATGGCAAACCTGTACTACGCGGCATCCCGCCGAACCGACGAGATCCCGCATGCCGCGCAGTTGTCATGGTGCTTGCGAAGTCTTCTGCCTGGGGAGAATCGTCCACCATACGCTGCGGTCGTCAGGGGCTGGTTGTGGATGCCAAATAGCAGTGGGACACCTCCGGGGCCCGTTTGGCTTGCACGTGATCCCCAGCTATTCTATCATATGAGGAGATTCGGCGGCGCCATCAGGCGCCACTTTCTCTCTCGTGGAGGGCCCGGGCATGGAGGTTTTCCAGGCTGGCGTCTCCCTGATGGTGAAGGTGGTGGTGTTGAGCGCCTGTCCTGCTGAGTTAGAAAGCGAGAATCGAAAAGGGCTGATTCTCTTTAGCAGCCCTGTGGTAAAGTCCGAGATTCCGTGACGGGGAGCAGTAGTTGCCAGCGCTCGCGGCGAATAGAGTGACCGATCAACCGCTTGCACATGAAGGTATCCGCAAGCCACCTGCCGATTCCCCGTTGTTTATCTACGGCGATCCCTATGCCAGGTTGCCGCGCAGCGCATTCTATGCTGCGTTGGATCGGCACCTCGGAGTGAAAGGCACAGGGTTTCAGCGTCCGTCTAGCCCCCTCGGGCCAACGGCCATCGACATTCGCACCTGCGCCGTCACATCGATACCACGTGTCTGGACAGACCTCCCTCAGACAGCCGGCGACTAGCTAGGTGAATGCTTGCAGGAGGTCCATCAAGCTGGTGGAACCCACACCCGGGATCGCATTGGGATTGACGGGATACGGTCAGTCCGCCTATACTACAGTTTCGGGTTTCTACAAGGCCGGAATGATGACGAGCGGCGAGCCGCTCCGCGAGGTAAGCCCTGGATGAGAAAAACCGAAGCCGCAGCCGGGAAAGGGCACGAGGTACAGGTGGACCGACTGTCACATAAGTTCGGAAAATACGCGCTGGTGATGGCGGTGGCCAAGCGGGCACGCCACATGAAGGAAAGGGCGGCAGGGGTGCCGTTGGGGCCGAGCCCCGCCAGCTACATCGCGCGCGCGCTGCAGGACGTCGCCAAGGGACATGTCAAGGTGACACGCGGCCGGGACGAATAGGCACGCCGCCCGTGCCGGCGTTGCATGATGCGCACCCAACAGGACTACTACGAGATACTCGGCGTGTCGCGCGACGCGACCGCCGAGGAGGTTAAGCGGGCCTACCGCCGGCTGGCGCGGGAATGCCATCCCGACGTCAACCCTGGCGATGCCGCCGCCGAGGCGAGGTTCAAGGAAGTCGCGGTGGCCTACGAGGTGCTGTCCGATCCGCACAAGCGCTCGCGCTACGACCACTTTGGCCACGCCGGCCGCGGGGCAGTTGACGAGTTTGACTTCGGTGGCTTCGGCGACCTCTTCGAATCGTTCTTCGGCGGCATGGGGCGGACGGCGCGGGCGCCGGTCGAGCAGCGGGGCGCCGACCTCCAATGCGAGGTCGAGGTGACCCTGGTCGAGGCGGCGCACGAGGTGCGGCGCTCGCTGCACGTCTCGCGCATGAGGGTGTGCTCGGTGTGCGCCGGGAGCGGTAGCAAGGCCGGTTCGCGGCCGATGACGTGCTCGGTGTGCCACGGGGCGGGCCAGGTGCGCCACGCCACTGACTCCATCTTTGGCTTGCGCTTCGCCACCGTCGCAACCTGCGAGCGCTGCCAGGGACGCGGCGAGGTGCAATCCGATCCTTGCCCCAACTGTCACGCCACGGGGCGCGAACGCCGACACGACCAGTTGACGGTGGACATGCCGGCGGGCGTCGAGTCCGGGACCCGGCTGCGATTGCAGGGCGAGGGCGACGCCGGGCCGCGCGGGGCGGCCGCCGGCGACCTCTACGTCTCGGTCCACATCACCGAGCACCCTATCTTCGAGCGCCGGGGCACGGAGCTGATCTGCGAGGTGCCTTTGCCCTTCACCACCGCTGCCCTCGGCGGCGACATCAGCGTTCCCTCCCTCTCCGGCGAGGCGCAGGTGCGCATCCCCGCCGGCACCCAGAGCGGCGCCGTCTTCCGCCTGCGCGGCCACGGCATGCCGGACCTGCACTCCGGACGCCGCGGCGACCAGCACGTGGTGGTGCGCGTGGTGGTGCCCACCCATCTCACCCACGAGCAGCGCCGCCTGCTGGAGAAGTTCGCCGCCGCCGGCGGCGACAAGGTTGACGACAAAGATCGCAAGCTCTTCGACCGCGTCAAGGACGCATTCGGGCGGTAAGCACCGTGCGCAGTGCGGCCGTTCATTTCCCTCAGCCCTGGAAACGCAGCACGCCCGCGAGGAGAGGCCAGTAGATGATGGCTCCACGATCGCGATCGGCCCGGGTGGTGTTCGGTTTCGACATGGAAACTGACATCGGCAGCTGGACCCCTTTCTACAAAGGGGTCGTCGAGGGTACGCCGCGGCTGCTAGCGTTGCTTGCGGGGAAGGGCATACCCGCGACGTTCTTTTTCACCGGCGACGCCGCGCAGCAGCACCCCGAGGTCGTGCGCACGGTGCGCGACGCCGGCCATGAAGTGGGGAATCACTCCCTCCATCATGAGACGATGGGCGACGAGATCATACCCATCCCCGGCATCAAGCCGCTGCTGCCGGAGGAGATACCGGGGCGGCTGCGGGCGGCGGAGGCGCTGATCACGCGCGCCCTGGGCCGCAAGCCGGTGTCGTTCCGCGCACCCCGGCTGTGGGGGAGCACGGCGCTCGTCCGCACGCTGGAGGACCTGGGCTATGTCGCCGATGCCAGCTACCCCATGTTCTTCTACGGGAAGCAGTTGGCGCCGTACCACCCCAGCGCGCGCGATTGGAGGCGCAGCGGCCGCATGAAGATTCTCGAGATCCCGAACGTAGCGGATATGGGTATGCGCAGCCGCGATGCGCACGGCCGCGACCGCGACCTGTGGCCGCAGTTCCGCACCCGGGGGCACGAGTTCGTGATGCGACGGCTGGAGAGCTTTGCCCGGGTGGTGGCCCGGGAACGGCTCCCGCTCGTGCTGTGCTTCTATTTTCACCCGTGGGAGTTCGCGGCCATGCCCCAGGGGCTCATTCGCTACGGGGAGGGCGCGATTCTCCCCGCCAAGTTCATCGTCAAGCACTGCGGCGCGGTGGCGCTGCGCGAGTTGGCGCGGTTGATTGACGGGCTCAGGGAGCGGTTCGACGCGCGCTTCATGACGGCGCAACAGCTTGCCGCGGACTGGCGCTGAGCAGCTTCCCCGCGCGGGCGAAGGCCGGCGTGACGCGCGGGAAGCGGCGGAAGCGCCGGGAGCGGGTCGCGGTCCGAGGAGAAGGGCAACGCCCATGATGCAGCGGATCACGCGGTTTCCGAGCCGGCTCTATCATTTCATCTGGCGCAACTGGGACCTGCTGGCGGCGAAACATCTCGCCTCCTTGCTGGGGATCTCCGTGTCGGAAGTGCGCCGCCTTGCGCATGATCTGGGGCTGGCGGAACAGCCCTCCGACCTGGAGCGCCACCGCTCGCGCTTTCGCAGCCTGGTGATACGCCGCAACTGGTTTCTGCTTCCGCTGGAGCAGATCCAGTCGCTGCTGGGGATGACGGCGAGCGAGTTGGGAAAGTTCATGCGCGAGGATGATTTCCTCGACTACAAGGTGCCCCCAAAACCAGCGCGCGCGCGACTGGAGCACCGCGCTCCCAGCGCCGCGCAACGCGGCGCGGCGCACCGCCTGCGCGACCGGCTGCGCGCCATCCGTGAGCCGGAGACCGCGGAGGACAGCTTCTCCTTTCTCGAAGCGCTGAACCACGGTCGTGCGGAGGTGTCCCCGCCCCCGGTCTCGCCTACGGCCTCCTGGGCGCTGGCGCCGCGGATCATGCATCCCTTCGATACGCCTCATAACCCCACCGCCTTCGACCCTGGGCATACGACGCCAACGCACCTGCGCCTGCTGCGCGAGTTCGGCGCGGACGCGCTGTGGTTTCCCATCATCCTCTTCGACCTCGTGCGACTCAGCGGTTATCCCGAGTTCGGCGCCAAGCGCGAGGACCTGCTGCCGAAGATCAGGGCGCTGATTCGACGCGCGGGGCGGGCGGGGCTGGGCATCTACCTGTACCTGTGCGAGCCGCGCGCGCAGCCGGCGGCGTTCTTCCGCCGCCACCCGGAGCTGCGCGGGGCGGGGACACACCTGCCCCGGGGAGCTTATCACATCTGCACCAGCACGCCCGCCGGCAAAGCCCTGGTGCGTGACGCCATCCGCGAGCTGTGCCGCACCCTGCCGGGCCTGCGCGGACTGATAGACATCTCGGCCAGCGAGTACCCGACTCACTGCTGGTCGCACGGCCGCGGCGGCGAATGCCCGCGCTGCGGCGAGCGGCGCCCCGCCGAGGTGGTGGCCGAGGTGCTCGCGTTGATGCAGGAGGGCATTGACGCCAGCGGGCGCGCGCCGGAGCTGGTGGCGTGGAACTGGGGCTGGCAATGGATGTTGAAGAAGCGCGAAGAATGTGACGCGGATGTCACCCGGCTCGACCTCGCGGCGGATGCGCGAGACTACATCTTCCGCAAGCTGCCCGCCAAGGTTACGCCCCTGCTCAACCTCGAGTACGGCACCCGCGTGCGCCGCGGCGGGGTGGAGAATCGCGTCTGGGAGTATTCGATCAGCCAGCCCCGGCAAGGGCCTTTCACCGCCGTCCAGAGACGAGCGCTCGACCGCCTCGGGCGCCGGTCGCTCGCGCGCATTCACATTTCCAACAGCACGGAGTTCCTGGGAGCGCCCTATATTCCGGTGCTCCAGTTGGTGGCCGAGAAGATGATGTCGGTGCGCGACAACGGGTACGCGGGATTCATGGGGGCATGGATTTTCGGCGGCTATCCCTCGCCCAACCTGCTGGTGGCGCGGGAGCTGAGCCGCGCCGCCAGGCCGCGCCCCGAGCAGACGCTGCGGCGCGTCGCCGGGCTCTACTACGGCCCCCGCAACGCGGAGACGGTGGTCGAGGCATGGCGGCGCTTCTCCCGGGCGTTCCGCCGCTACCCCTTCTCGATCCCGCTGCAGTATTGCTCGCGCCTTCACATTGCGCCTGCCGCGGAATGGTCGCTCCAACCCACCGGTCAGCGGGCGCTGATGTTCTGGCCCAGCGACGACCCCGAGAATTATTGCGACCCCTACGGGCCGGAGACCGTCGCCCAGGTCTTCGGCGAGATCGCCGCCGGCTGGGAGAAGGGGCTCGCGTGCCTGCGGTGCGCCCTGGATAACGCCGACGCCCGACACCGCGCCGCCGCACAACGCGACTACGGCGTCGCGGAGTGCTTCTGGCTGTGCTGCCGGAGCCTCGTCAACCACCTGCGGTTGTGCGCCTCCAGGGAGAGCCGGCTCCGTTCCCGGCGCGGGCGCGCGGAGCTACGCGCACTGGTCACGGACGAATTGGAATTGGCACGACGCTACTATCAGCTGCTGCGATCGGATTCGCGGCTGGGCTTCGAGGCGTCAATGCAGTACTTCATCTTGCCTAACGACGTGCGGGAGAAAATCCTGGGCCTCGAGCAGATCCTGGATACGCTGCGGCGATTGGACCGTCCGGCGGCGCCACCTGCTTGCGGCCGCGTCACGGCTGCCCGCAGCGGAACTCGGTGACGACGCGATGGCCGATCGCCGCGCCGGGGGCGAACTCCGTCAGGCACGGGCCGGCGGCCTCGATTTCCATGAAGTCCGTGGCGTCGTTGTAGATGCTATACCGGGTCGGCGCGTCCGCCGGCGGCTCCTGCGGCGGGCGGTCGGCGATATCTGCGTAGGACCACCCGTCCGGTGCGGGGTCGCTGCATCGTCGAATGCGCAGAGCCTGCCCTGACCTGTCCTGAGCAACGTCGAAGGAGCCTGTCGAAGGGTTGCGCTGGGGGATATGCAGCTCGATCCAATCCACCTGCGGCGCAAGCCCGATCTGAAAGCGCGTGCCGCCTTCGGTTTTCACATGCCACCGGTCGCCGTCGCCCCACCTCAGTTCGTCCGCCGGGTCATAGAGGTCGAAAACACACGCTTCCGGCACCCCGGGGAACACGACCTCCATTCCCGCTGACGTGTCGAACTGCGAAAGCGTCCACGGCGCGATCCTCGCGTCGCCCTGCCGCAGCAGCGCTTTCCCCAGGTAACGGATGCTGTCGCCTACGGTGAGCGTCATCGCGTCTGGGGAGCTCTCGACCGAAATGTCTCGCTGAAACTCCACGGGCACGCCCACGCCGTCATTGTTGATGAGGTCAATCTCGGCGGCGATGGCGGCGCTCTTATCGTCCTGGTGAAGGACGCGGTAGCGCGCGCCGGAGAGGCCGGGCGGCACGCGCCATTCCCCCGCCGCGTAGAAGTAGCCGACGCGCGACCCCTCGGGGGCGGGCCAGAAGCCATCGCCGCCGGGGTTATGGTACTGACCGGCGTGGCTCTGCTGCAAGATCGCGTCGGGGTTAACGCGGTTGACCACCGCGCCGTCGAGAAAGGCATAGATGCGTCCCTCGAGGTCGAGGCCGACCAGCACACCGGCATCGGCGTCGCCGAGCACGAGGTGGCGCCGACGCCCTTGCTCGAAGAGTGAAACCAGCTCGTCAATGCGCATGACCGTGCGTAGCTCCGCGCAACCGGTGGCCAGCCGCTTCTACCTTCCGATCTCGTCGCACAAGAACCTGTCCATCTTCGGGCTCAGGGGGACGGGGCCGTCGGCGGTGATCTCATAGCCGGTCTCGATGCGCGCGCCGTTGAACTCGGGATGGCCGAAGAAGCTGACGTCAATGCACACCGTCATCCCGGGCCTGATCTCGTCCTCGCCGTGCGGCCCGAAGAAAGGGCCCTCCGCTTCGTGCAGGCCGATGGTGTGCGCGAACGGGCAGACGATGTACTTGACCCAGCCGCGCTCCTCGTACCAGGAGCGCGCCGGAAC
>DATLAK010000189.1 GCA_035527535.1 Armatimonadota bacterium | reverse complement strand
TCCTTCAGCGGCGCGCCGGTCGCACGCGCCAGGCGCTTGCAGTCCTCGTGCTCGGGCGAGGCCGTCAGCATCTCGCCGCCCATGCGGGCGACTTTCACCCGCACCTCGCCATAGGGCGTCTCGACGGCAATCCATTCCCGCTCCAGGCAGTAGCGCGTGACCTCGCGCGCCCGCACGCCCAGCGTCGTCGTCTCGCGAAACAGGATGCGCAGCAGCTGCGACTGTTCCTCCGGCGGCGCCAGCGCCGTCAGCAGCGACCCCGGGCGCGTCTTCTTCATGATGATGGGGGTAATGAAGACGTCGAGCGCGCCCGCCGCGAACAGTCGCTCCATGACGTGCTCGTAGAGCTCCGGGTTCATGTCATCGAGGTTGGTCTCGAGCAGCACCAGGGGCTCGCCGCCGGGCGTGGGGGGCGCGCCCTCCGCCGGTTCGCCGAGGAATATGCGCAGGCAGTTGGGATGCGGCAAGTCTTTGCTGCCGGCGCCGTAGCCGGCGCGGGAGATCATCATCGGCGGCGGCGGCCCGAAGGCAGCGCACAGGCCGGTGACCAACGCGGCTCCGGTCGGGGTCACCAGCTCCGCCTGCGCGTCGCCGCCGTAGGTGGGGCAGCCCTCGAGCAGCTTGGCCGTGGCCGGGGCGGGGAGGGGCAGCTTGCCGTGCGCGGTCTCAACCCAGCCGCCGCCCAGTGGTAGGGGTGAACACGTTGCCCGCTCGATGCCCAGCAGTCGAAAGCCCGCGACCGCGCCGACGATGTCCACGATCGCGTCCACCGCGCCCACCTCGTGGAAGTGCACCTGCTCGACGGCGACGCCGTGCACCGCCGCCTCGGCCTCGGCCAAGCGGCAAAAGACGTCGGCGCTGCGCTGCGCCACCGCCGGGTCGAGACCCGCGCCCTGAATCAGCCCGAGGATGTCCGCGAGGCGGCGCTCGGGCTGGGGTGCGGTCACTTCGACTTCGACCAGCGTGCAGTCAATCGGCCCGCGGCGGACGCGCCCGGCCTTGAGGGCCCATCCTTCCAGGGCCAGACCCGCCAGCGCCGACTGCAGATCAGCCGCGTCGAGGCCGCAGTCAACCAGCGCCCCCAGCAGCATGTTGCCGCTGACGCCGGAGAAGCAATCGAGGTGGGCGATCTTCATGGCGGCAGTATTCGGGTGGCGAGCGACGGACACCTGCACGTAGGGGCAAGGCATGCCTTGCCCTGCCGGGACCGCCTTTCGTTCACGGGGTTCTCCGTATCGGACTCCCATTTCAAGGGATTATCGGCGATGTAGCGGCGGATCTCCGCCAGGTCGTCGGCATTGCGAATAACGTGTTCGTAGTAGTTGCGTTGCCAGACGCGACGGCCAGGGGTGGATCGCAATTCGTTGATGCGTTTGGTTGCCGCACATTTGAAGCCGGCAACGAATGATGCAAGCGACCGCGGTTTGCGTTGTAGGGGCGCACGGCCGTGCGCCCCTACGTCGTTCCCATGCCGCTGCGGTGAATCATCCAACCCGTCGCCGCATATCAAGATAATGCCGTGAATGTGATTCGGCATGACGACCCATGCGTCCAACTCGATCTCGCGGCGAATCCCGGACGATCGCACCCATTCCTCTGCGACAATGCGTCCCCGATCGTTCAATTGCACTTCACTAGCGGCAATCGCCCCGAAAACGCATTTCCGCTCGTGCGTACAGATGGTGACGAAGTACCCCCCGGGTTGGGAGTAATCGTACGTCGGGAGGCGAATGGAGCGGCGGTGAAGCTGTGTGCCGTCAGATGTCATGGGGCCATCGCCTTGTAGGGAGCAAGGCATGCCTTGCTCCTACGGGCGTTCCGTTTCCGTTGCCGCGCCGCTGGCGATCAGCCCCGCGTAGTACCCGGCTCCGTAGCCGTTGTCTATGTTGACCACCGCCACCCCGCCGGCGCAGCTATTGAGCATGGTCAGCAGGGCGCCGACGCCGCCGAAGGCGGTGCCGTAGCCGACGCTGGTGGGCACCGCCACCACCGGCGCCCGCGCCAGCCCGCCGACGACGCTGGCCAGCGCCCCCTCCATCCCCGCGACGACGACGATGGCGTCCGCCGTTGCCAGCTTATCGGCATGTCCCAGCAGGCGATGAATGCCCGCGACGCCGACGTCGTAGAGCCGCTCGACGCGGCAGCCCATGGTCTCGGCGGTGACCGCCGCCTCCTCGGCCACCGGCTGGTCGGCGGTGCCGGCGGAGATGACCAGCACGCAGCCGCGGGGACTGGCTCCGACTTCTCCGGAAATCGGTGCCTGTCCCCATTCCTTGAGGACGATGATGCGCGCGGCTTCGTGGTATTCGGCGTCCGGCAGCTCCGCGCGCACCGCTTCGAAGACCTCGCGCGAGGCGCGGGTGGCGAGCGCGGTCTGGCCGTGCTCCACCAGGCGCTGCATCAGCGTCGCGATCTGCGCCGGGGTCTTGCCGGGTGAATAGATCGCCTCGGGGAAGCCCTTGCGCAGGGCGCGATGGGTGTCGAGCTTGGCGAACTCGAGGTCCTCGAATGGCAGGTGGCGCAGCCGCTCGAGGGCCTGCTCGATCGTTGCCTCACCCGACTTCACTTGCTTCAGCAGCTCGTGCAGGCGATGGTCCATGCTCCCCTCATGTGGCACAGCTTCGCGCCAGAGCCAGGGATAGTCTTACCCCTGTCGCTACTTATCCCTGAACGACGTATCCGCCAGCGCCGCCTGCGCCGCCGCCAGACGCGCGACGGGCACGCGGAAGGGCGAGCAGCTCACGTAGTCGAGGCCGACCTGGTGGCAGAACTCGATGCTGTCGGGGTCGCCGCCGTGCTCGCCGCAGATGCCGACCTCAAGCTTGGGGTTGGCGGCGCGGCCCGCGGTCACGGCCATCTTGATGAGCGCGCCGACGCCCTCGCGGTCGAGGGTCTGGAAGGGATTGACGGGCAGGATGTGATCCTCGACGTACTTGAGCAGGAACTTGCCCTCGGCGTCGTCGCGCGAGAAGCCGAAAACGGTCTGCGTGAGGTCGTTGGTGCCGAAGGAGAAGAATTGGGCGACGCCGGCGACCTCGCCCGCGGTAAGGGCGGCGCGGGGGATCTCGATCATGGTGCCGAAGCGATAGTCAATCCGACAGCCCTGCTCCTTCATCACCTGCTTGGCGACGGGTTCGAGGCGCTCGCGCACGAACTTGAGCTCGTTGACATGGCCGATGAGCGGGATCATGATCTTGACGTGGACGTCCACCCCGCGCTGCTTGCAGTTGCAGGCCGCCTCCATGATGGCGCGCGTCTGCATCTCCACGATCTCGGGCATCATGATGCTCAGGCGGCAGCCGCGCAGGCCGAGCATGGGGTTCATCTCCGCCATGCCCTCCACCGCCGCCAGCATCTTCTCCAGCGACTTGAGCTTGCGCGACGCGGGTGACTTCACGCGCAGGGTCGCCACCTGCTCGATCAGCTCCTCGCGGTTGGGCAGGAACTCGTGCAGCG
>DATLAK010000188.1 GCA_035527535.1 Armatimonadota bacterium | reverse complement strand
CCGCCGAGGAGCTGGGCGACCTCGGGCGGCAGTTCGGGCCGGTGCAATCGGTTATCGTGTTGGCGCAGCACATCGTTGACCCGATACAATTGGTCCGATTCCACGCGAGTGGCGCATACGAGGATTCCCGCATCGCCGCGTCCGTCTCCAATGCCTTGCTGCGGGATGCTTGCTGGCGCGTGGTGGCAACCGTGCGCCGGGCCGGCTACCACGCGGCAATCCTGCGCAACCAACGTTACGGCGTTGACGAGCCCCGTCACGATGTCTCCTTCAAGAAGGCTGGCGCGCTTGCTGGGCTGGGCGCGTTCGGGAAGAGCCAACTGCTCATTCATCGCGACTGGGGGCCTTGGATTTGGCTCGGCGCCGTGGCGACCGATGCTCCGCTTGCCCCCGACTCGCCGATCGAGTATTCGCCGTGCAGTGAGTGCAGCCGCTGCCTGCAGGTTTGCCCGAAGGGTGCGCTGTCCGAGAACGGCATTGACCGCGAGAAGTGCCGCGGCACGCGCCAGATCTCGCCGATGGGATGGATCGGCTGCGAAGAGTGCCTGCGCGCGTGCCCGGTCGGCGTGGCCCCGCCGCGGCTGGGCGACGATATGTGGGAGCATGGGCGCCCTCGCCCGTGAACTTCAGCTTCATGTGCGCTATCCCGATCTGCGAAATCCGTGTAATCTGCGGATAATGGTTGCCATGAAACGTTCAAGATCCAATCGCCCCCAGGACTGCCCTTACGTTGGCAAGGGGGGGCTGAAGCTGCGTTTTGCGCTCGACCACTTCGGCCGGGAGGTTCGCGGGCTGGTTGCCGCCGATCTGGGATGCCACGTCGGCGGGTTCACGGATTGTCTGCTGCAAGGCGGGGCGGCGCGAGTCCACGCGGTTGATACCGGCTACGGCGTGCTGGAATGGAAGCTACGCAACGATCCGCGCGTGGTGGTGCACGAGAGGACCAATGTCCTGCACTGGGATTGCCCCGAGCCGCTCGAGCTCGTCGTCAGCGACCTGGGGTGGACCCGGCAGGCGCGGGCGCTGCCGGCGATCGCGCGGCTGCTCAATCCGGGCGGCTGGGCGCTGTCGCTGGTGAAGCCGCAGTACGAACTGGGGATAGGCGCGCATTCAACTCCTCTCCCTTCTAGGGAGAGGATCAAGGAGAGGGTAATTGGTCACGCCGACCTACCCTCACCCGGCCCCGACCAGTCGGCGCCGCCCTCTCCCTCAAAGGGAGAGGGGTTACGCGGCGTGCTGCCGGCGGAGCTGGTGCCGGAGGCGCTGGCGGCAGCGCGCGCGGCTTGCCCGGCGGAGCTCACCATCATCGGCGAGGCGCGTTCGCCCTACACCGGCAGCGGCGGCAACATCGAGGTGTGGCTGCTGGTGGCGCGCATGAGGACCGTGCGGAGTCATTCCGAGCACCCGACTCCGCAGGGCGGGGTAATCTCACGAAGAAACGGGTCGTAATGGTCGCGCAAGACGGTTGTTCCTTCGCCGCTGCGCATGCCGGGAGCGAGATTCTTCGCCCCGACAGGTCGGGGCTCTGAATGACACGACCGTCGCCGGTTGCTGTTCGCATGCGCTCCGGGGCGCCCCTGCACCAGCCCGCGGCAGTCTCATTGCGATCGAGGGTAGTGCTCCGTCAATACTGTAATGAGGGCTCTTCTCGTAGGGCAGCAGCTCGTCTTCTGCCCGTTTCCCGCGCTCCGGGGGAGGAGGCAAGCTCCTGCCCTACGGGGTATGCCGTATCCATCAAATGAAGATTGACCGAGCAGTAGTGCTCCGTCAACCACGTTTCGAAGGATTCCTTGGGCGCGCGATTTCAATCGCGCGAAACCAGCCGTAGGGGCAAGGCATGCCTTGCCCCTACCTCCGCGCCCAGGGTGATCCCAAGTTTTCGCAGTCGCACTCCACGCATCGCCGCATTTGATCGCGAACCGATTCTGATGTATCCTAGTGGGTGACCGATGGACACCCCAACCTCCACATCCCGGCGCGAACCGGCGCACCTGCGGGCGGTGCGGTTCTTCCACGAATCCGCGACCACGGGGCCGATTGCGCTTGCGTTGGTGGTGGGCATGGGCGCGGGCCTGGGTGCGGTCGGGTTCCGGTGGCTGATCGCGGCCATCAACGCGCTGTTCTTCGGCGGCTTGGGGAGCGTCGTTGAGCCGGTGCTGGGGCGGTACAAGGTGGTGGTGCTGCCGGCGGCGGGCGGGGTCTTCGTCGGGCTGCTGACCTACTACCTGGCGCGCGAGGCGAAGGGGCACGGCGTGCCCGAGGTGATGGAGGCGGTGAGCCTGCGCGGCGGGCGCATCCGACCGCGGGTGGTGGCGGTCAAAGCATTGGCCTCCTCCATCTGCATCGGCTCCGGCGGTTCCGCGGGACGCGAGGGGCCCATCGTGCAGATCGGGTCGGCGCTCGGCTCCACCCTCGGGCAGGCGCTTTCCCTGCCCGCCCAGCGCATGCGCCTGCTGGTGGCGTGCGGCGCCGCCGGCGGCATCTCGGCCACCTTCAACGCCCCCATCGCCGGCGTCTTTTTCGCCCTCGAGGTCATCCTGCGCGAGTTCACCGCGCGCTACTTCGGCCTGGTGGTGCTGGCGTCGGTGGCGGCGGCGGTGGTGGCGCAGAGCATGCTCGGCAACTACCCGTCCTTTCGCAGCCCCCAGTACACGCTCGTCAGCGCCTGGGAGCTGCCGTTCTACTTCGGCCTGGGCCTGATAGCAGCGGTGGTGGCGCTCTTGTTCGTGCGCGCGCTCTACGGGGTCGAGGACGCCGCCGACAAGTGGCGCTTCCCGGAGTATCTCAAGCCCGCGGTCGGCGGCTTGCTGGTGGGCGCGATCGGCGTGTGGTACGGGCAGGTTTTCGGCGTCGGCTACGAGACGATTGACGCCGCGCTCGTGCATAAGCTGACGCTGGGAGTGGCCGCGGCGCTGGTGATAGCCAAGATCATCGCCACCTCCTTGAGCATCGGCTCCGGCGGTTCGGGCGGCGTGTTCGCGCCGTCGCTGTTCATGGGCGCCATGACCGGCAGCGCCTTCGGCGGGCTGGTGCATCGCTGGCTGCCCGGCATCACCGCCGAGTCGGGGGCCTATGCCCTGGTGGGCATGGCGGCGGTGTTCGCGGGGGCGGCGCACGCCCCCATCACCTCGGTGCTGATCGTGTTCGAGATGACGCGCGACTACCGCATCATCCTGCCGCTGATGATCGCGGTCGTCGTCAGCACCCTGGTCGCGGAAGCCCTCAGCCGCGAATCCATCTACACCTTCAAGCTTACCCGCCGCGGGGTGAACCTCAGGGGTCGCGTCACCGGCAACCCGCTGGAGCGCATCCTGGTGTCGGCAGCGATGGTCGCCGATGTCGCGCCGATACTCGAGTCCGCCTCGGTGCAGGAGCTCGTCTCCCGGCTCGAGGCCAGCGGCGAGCACGGCGTGCCGGTGGTCAACGACGGGGGCCGGCTCACCGGCATCGTCAGCGTCGCCGACGTCACGCAGGCGGAATCGGGGCCGGAGGCCACGGTCGGCGATATCGCTACCCCCGCCCCCGTCACCGTCTTCCCCGATGATCCCCTGAGCGTGGCGATCGAGCGCTTCGCCTCGCTCGACATCGGCCAGCTCCCGGTGGTGGACCGGCTCCGCCCCGATCGGGCGCTGGGCCTGCTGCGCCGCCGCGACATCATCCGCATCTACGGGCAGGCGACCGCCGATCAGTCGGCGCTGCGCGCCCGCGTCGAGCGCACCCGCGTCGAGTCTCCCCGCGCGCGCTTCGTCGAGCTGCGCCTGACTCCGACCGCGCCCGCCGTGGGCAAGATCCTCGCTGACCTCCACCTGCCGGGGGAGTCGGTCATCGTCTCGGTCGAGCGCGGCGGCCGCCTCCTGTTCCCTCACGGCGACACCGAACTGCGGCCCCGCGACAAGGTGGTCGCCTTCGCCAGCGGCGAGGCCGAAGAGGCGCTGCGCGCCGCGCTGGCAGGCGCCGCCCCCGCGCGCCGCAGGGGCTAGGTGGATCATGCGCCTGGAGCTGCGAGCAGTCAGCGCGCGCTACGACGGGGAGCCGGTCATCACCGATGTCACGTGCGCCGTCGGCGCCGGCGAGTTTATCGGCCTGGTGGGCGCCAACGGTTCGGGCAAGTCCACGGTGGTGCGGGTGATGAGCCGGGTGCTGCGCCCGGTCGCCGGCCAGGTGCTGCTGGACAACCGCAACCTCTATCACCTGCGTGCCGGGCAGGCGGCGCGGCGCATCGCGGTGGTGCCCCAGGATGCGGCCTACCATTTCGACTTCTCCGTGCTCGAGGTGGTGCTCATGGGGCGTTCGCCCCACCTCGGGCGTTTCACCCTCGAGCGGCCGTGCGACTACGCTGCGGCCGAACGCGCCTTGCGCCTCACCGGCATCACCCACCTCGCCACGCGCCCGGTGAGGGCCACCTCCGGCGGCGAGCGCCAGCGCGTCGCCATCGCCCGCGCCCTGGCCCAGGAGCCGGAGTTGCTCATCCTCGACGAGCCCACTGCTCATCTCGACATCAACCACCAGATCGAGGTGCTCGACCTGGCGCGCACCCTCAACCGCGAGCAGCGCGTGGCAGTGGTGGTGGTGATGCACGACCTCAACCTCGCCGCCCAGTATTGCGAGCGCATGCTGCTGCTGCACCAGGGGCGGCTGGTCGCGCAGGGGGCGCCGCAGGAGGTCATTACCGCCCGCCACGTGCGCCAAGCCTATGGCGCCGAGGTCGCCGTCAAGCGCCATCCGGTGACCGGGCGGCCCTACTTCACCCTGCTGTCGCGGCTGCCGACGGCCGCCGCCCGTGAGGGCGTGGCAGTGCATGTTATCTGCGGCGCGGGCACCGGCGCGGGGCTGATGGAGCACCTGACCGCGCGCGGATACCGCGTCTCGGCAGGGGTGCTCAATGTCGAGGACTCGGACCAGCAGACCGCCGAGCGCCTGGCACTGCCGCGGGCGGAGGAGGCGCCTTTTTCTCCCATTTCCGAGGACGCGCGCCGGGAGAACCTGCGCCTCATCGCCGAGGCGCAGGCGGTGGTCGTCGCCGCGGTCCCCGTGGGCGCGGGCAACCTCGCCAACCTGGAGGCGGCGCTGACCGCCGCGCGCGGGGGCACGCGCGTGATCGTCATCAACACCCCGCCCATCGAGGAGCGCGACTTCACCGGCGGCCGCGGCGTCGAGCTGCAGCGCGAACTGCTGGCGGCGGGAGCCGAAGCCGTCGCCGGCGCGGAGGAGGCGATTGCGCGCCTGGCAACCGTCGAGTCGTCCCCGGACGACGGGGGCCGCACATGACCCCGCGCTGGCGGTTGGTGGACTCCGGCCCCGGGCCTGGGGACTGGAACATGGCGCTTGACCGCGCGCTGTTGGAGGCGCTCGCGGCGGGTCCGGAGCGCACAGGCCCGGCTCCGATTCTGCGATTCTACTCCTGGGAGGCCCCGACGCTGTCGTTCGGGCGCATGCAGCGCCCGCCGCAGGATCTGCTGCGGCGCTGCCGGGAGCTGGGCGTCCCCGCGGTGCGCCGGCCCACCGGCGGCAAGGCCATCCTGCACGACCGCGAGGTCACCTTCAGCATCATCGCGCCCGCCGCGGGGCTGGGGTCGGTCATGGAATCGTATCGCATCCTCGCGCGCGCCATCGCCGCCGGACTGCGCGCACTCGGGGTGGAGGCCGACCTGTGCGAGACGCGCGCCTCCTCGCCTCAAGCCGCGCTGCTGTGCTTCGGCGACCCGGCGGGATGCGACCTGCAGGCGGCGGGGCGCAAGCTCGTCGGCAGCGCCCAGGCCCGCCGCGGCGGGGTGCTGCTGCAACAGAACTGCCTGCCGCTGAGGTTGTCCGTGCCCGCGCCGGCCGCAGCGGGTGAACCGCAGGACCTCAAGCAAAGGCTCTTCGGCGCCGCGGCCGCGAGGGAAGCCCGCCGCGCCACCGACCTGGCATCGGTCATGGGCGGCGAACCGTCCTTCGGCCGCGTGCGCGACGCCGTCGTCGCCGGGTTCCGGGCCGAACTCGGCATCCGGTTCGAAGCGAGCAACCCCACTGCCGGCGAGACCGCCGCGGCGCACAGGCTGCGGCCCGCGTCTGTGTTACCGGGTGCGAGACTATGCGAGTTGGCAGGCGAGGACGCCCGCCCCACCACATGTTGTTACGACCCCAACTCCACTATCGCCTCGGCCAGCAGCCGCCGGTAGCGCTGCACCACCCCGAAATCCATCTCGTATTCGCCGAACCGCAGGGTGAAGACATCCACCGCATCCTGGTAGGCGGCGACCGCGTCCAGGGCTTCCTGGCGCAGCGCGCGGGCGGCGCTCACATCGGCGCCCCGGGCCGCGGCGGCGCCGATGGCGTCGTCCAACAGGTGCACCAGGGTGGTGTCCTCGATGCCGTCCCGCGACGCCTCCCAGCGGCGGGTGGTGGTGAGCGTCTGGTCGGGCTCGATCTGCACCACGCCGTACATCGGCTCCTGGGCGCCCACCCCCCACAGGTTGTGGTAGGCATAGACCCACCAGCCGCTGCCATCGAGCCCGTGGCGCACCGCCACCCAATGCTGCGCCCGGTAGAAGCCCAGCGGCGTCAAGAACCGCACGTCCCCGGGCGCCTGGTAGGTCCATACCTGCCGTCCGCCCTCGCGCATGATGCGCATCAGATCGGGCGACCCCTGCTTGACGATGTGAAGCTCGGGGCACCAGATGTCGGTGTAGGGGTTCATGCGCTCCAGGTACTCGGCCCTCACCGCCCCCGAGGGGTTGGCGTATATGCGGATGTTGGGCGCAACCTCCTTGATCGGGCGCACCGCCCGCATGAAGAGCTCGACCGATTCGTCGCCGAACAGGCACGGCTCGTCCACCGGGTAGTAGGCCCAGCTCTCGTTGCCGATGCCGATCGAGTGCAGGTGAGCGTCCAGGCTCACGGCCGCCGCCTGCACCGCCTTGGGCGGCCCGCTCGCGCCAAGGCTGTTGAAAAGCACCAGCGCGCCGCCACCCACCAGCCGCCGCATGGAGTCATCGAACCGCGACCAGTCGGGATCCCCAACCAGGTTGCCCTGCTCGTCGGCCTTCCGCCTCGGGCACGACTGGACCATCACCACCGTGACCCCGTGCTCCCTCAAGTCCGACCACACGCGGTCGTCCAGCCCCCCGCTTCCGTCGGGGGCGACGCGCCGCCAGTTGCACACGCGCATGCGCGGCTGGTCGGGCAGCGTCACCGGCGATACCTCCAGGCGCACCTTGATCGCGAGGCTGGAGGGAACCTTCTCCAGGCTGGTGAGGGTGATGACGGCTTCGTGCACCCCGGCCTCCAGGCCCCGGGTGGCGAAATGAAGCCATAGCTGGCACGGTTCGCCCGGCGTCAGGTCCACCACGGCGGCGGACGCCGACTTGAGCAGCATGTCGGGGATGCGCCCGTCGCCGTACTTGGTCGGCATCCACACCGGGCGCAGCAGCTCGAGCCGGCCCTCCAGGCCCTTGACCGCCGCGTGAATGGTCAAGGGCCTGCCCTCCAGCGCGACCAGGTTCAAGGCCGCATGCTCGTGCTCGTTGCCCAGCGCCCACACCTCGATCGTCGGCTGCGGCGCTGCCTGGGCCGGCAGCGCCCCCAGCGGCTGCACGTTGTCCCAGGGGTTGTCATCCTGCCACGCGGCGAAGGACCCCGACCAGCCGGCGGCGCCAAGGGCGACCTTGAAACGATGGAAATCGGAGCGGATGCGGACGCTCTCATGGAAGGCATCGGCGGCTGCCACCAGTTGGCGCGCGGCCGCAGCCTCAGGGGCCTCCCGCGTGACCGCTTCCGCCAGCGCCAGCAGGCGCTCCCGCCGGCGCTGCGGCGACTCGCAGTAGGCCTCCCCCCCGCGCTCCTCGCCCGCCGCCGGCGCGCCGACGCCGGTGAACTTCATCTCCTCGGCGCATACGCGCTCGCCGGTGGCGCCGTCAATGAGCGTGATCTCGACCTCCTGGTCGCCGGGCATGAGCTCCACGGACACCGCGCCGTCATCGCGCAGGTCATGAACCCGCGTGCTGCGCTGCCCGCCCCAGCGGCGGCTGACCTCGATCAGCGCCCGCTCCGGCGCCGATTTCGGCAATCGCAGCGACAGGGCGTTGGTGCCGAGGCGGGGCGCCTCCAACGGCTCCACCAGCTTCCCCGCGGGCGCCGCGATCGCAGGCGCCGGCTGTACCGGGGACGGCGGCAGCGCCGACCCCCCCAGGGTCGAAGCCCCGCGCAGACAGGCCGAAACGACGGCCCCCGCCCGCGCCGGGCCGCCGAAGGTGAAGCAGCGCAGGAGGTCGGAATTCGGCGAGGAGGTCACGACCTCCAGCACGCCGTCGCCGTCAATGTCACCCACTACCGGAGCCGTCTCCTGGCAGTTCCCCAGAGTGTATTCGCCCTTGACGCGGCCCTGCGTGGTGAGCACGTAGAAGTTGTGCCCCTCCACCCCGGTATGGCTTGTGCCGACAACGATCTCCAACTCGCCGTCGCCGTCCACATCGGCGACGGCGGGGCTCCAGAAAACGGCGCGACCGCCGACGGCGGTCGCCCATAGGCGCCGACCCTCGCCGTCGAAGCAGAAGACGGTGTTGCCCTTGTCGGCGGCGATGATCTCGGGGCGTCCGTCACGGTTGACGTCGGCGACCACCAGCGCCGCGTAGGCCTGCTGGGTGAGCTCCGCGGTCCAGCGCGGGCGGCCGGTGGCGCCGTTGAGGCAGAAGAGATGGCCGGAAAGAGCGGACGAGCTGTTGGTGATCAGCACCTCCGGCCCAGAGCCAAGATCGGCGATCAGCGCCAGCGAGCGACCGAAGTTCGCCGGCTCCTCAAACACCCAGCGCAGCCGACCATCGGCCGATATGCAGACCACGCGGTGATCCTCGGTGCCATAGACGATCTCCGGCGATCCGTCTCCGTCGAGGTCCCCCACCGCCGGCGGCGCGGCCGCGTACGAGTCAATCTTGAACCGCCAGCGCAGGCGCCCGGCGGCGTCCAGGCAGTTGACCCAGCCGCCGTCGTCGGCCAGCAGCAGGCTGGGCCTGCCGTCCGAGGTGACGGGGGCCGCCACCACGCACTTGAATTCATCCAACAGCTCCCCCAGGCGGTGGCGCCAGAGTTCTTTCCCGTCCGCGGTCAGGGCCACCACCAGGCCGTCCACTCGGCCCGCCACGATCTCGGGCGCGCCATCGCCATCGAGGTCAACGACCGCGGGGGCCGCCGAAACTCGATCCCCGAGGTCATGGCGGAAGATCTCTCGGCCGGCGCCGTCCACGCGAATCACCGCTCCCGCCTGGGAGGCGATAGCGATCACGCTGTCCGGCGCCTCGGCGCTGGGGTAAGGCACCGGCACGCTGTGCAACAACTCCAGTTTCTTCTCCCACCGCATGACGAGCTGGGGAGGGTTGGACGTTTCCGACACTACCGACTCCGGCATGATTGCGTTTCTCCCTTGTAGTTCTTCTTCAACCGCAGCTGCGCTGTCCGCGGGCGCGGCCGCGGCTACGATTCTTGGCATCGCTGCCTTACTTGGTCTGGAGTTGTCGCGGGGCGGGCCCGGCTCGGGGCTCGGGTTCCGAGCTCGAGCAGCCTGCTCGCGGGCCGCGTGTAGGTTTTTCGACACGGCCGCAAATGTGACCTCTTGCGGCCGCGCAGCGGGGTGCTGCAAGGCGCACGGGCAGGGACCAGCTGGTTGTGCGCCGCCGGCTGAGGCCCTCGTCGGGGCCGGGAGGTGAAGAGGCGCTCACGGGCGGTGCCGCGCCTACGCGCGCATGCGGTAGGCGTAGAGTTTGCGTCCGC
Source organism: Armatimonadota bacterium (assembly GCA_035527535.1). Lineage (NCBI taxonomy): Bacteria > Bacillati > Armatimonadota > Armatimonadota bacterium. The sequence goes on along the minus strand of DATLAK010000188.1, from coordinate 21,529 downwards.
CGTTGCTCAGCGAGTAGCCTAGTCCGGGGTCCGCGCGCACCATGCCAAGCTGCGCGAGGATGCCCATCTTGCGACGCACCATGTCCTGGTCGGTGCCGAGCTGCTGCGCCAGCTCGCCCGGCCGCATCCACCGTTTCTGGGTGAGGGTGGCGATGAAAGACTGCGTCCACTCGCCCTCGTAGGTCTTGACGTCAATGCCCGCCAGCTCGCGGTCCAGGCGCCGCAGGTCCTCCTCCGACAGCCGGCCCGCGCGCACGCGCTCGGCTTCGTTGCCCAGGTAGCGGAAGCGCACGCGGTAAACGCGGTCGGTCGCGAAATCCGCCTTCGGATTGCGCGCCTTGTAGTCGCGGCGCCAGTCCGCCAGCGATTCCGCCCCGGCGGCGCGCGTATCCGCCTCGGTCATCCCGGCCAGCGGCACCTGGGTGATCTCCTCCACCATCACGTCGCCCAGCTCCCCGCAGCGGTAGCGGCGGCCGACGTTCACCTGCGGCCGGTCCCAGGTGCGATAGATGACGGTGGTACGGCCCTGCCGGATCCCCTCGTAGTGCTTGCGATCGAACGTCAGCATCCCGTGCCCTTTCAGTATCGCGCCGCCCCGTCGGGTGCCCGGCCGGAGCGGCGATTGAGTGCGCCATGTCATATATTCCGCGCGCGGGGGTGCAATCATTCAGACATTTTCGGGGTTTGGCGCCGCCGTGGGGGCTGGGAAGAACGCGGGTAGTGCGTCTGGCACCGAGACCTCGGGTGGCGCGCCGTCGTCAGGCTACCGTGGAGCCCGCACCGCGCGTCGCCGTGCGCGGCACGCGGGGGCTGTGCGGTCACGGCGCGGGAGGTGCAGACGGCGGCGCGGAGTTGCCTTGCCCGCGGGCTTCCCGCGGCGGGCGCGACCGGCTCCGCGCCGCCCAAAATGGTGGGCCGGAGCTCGCCCGAAGCTCCGGCCCACGACCGTATCCACCAACCGCGGTACCTTGATCGGCTGCCATCATGTGACGCAAACAGCCATCTCTCTGTTCCACGTCGGGGGAGATTTGTGAGAGGGATTGTTGCCCGCACGGCCCACCGGGGCCGATGCGGTTGCTGCCGGCCAACGGATGTGCTATGATGAACTTCGAGGGGGGAAGGTGGCGCGAACCATTTCGAGACCGGTTTGCTGATCGTGCTAGACGGGGAGTTAGCGGTGCCCTGTACCCGCAATCCGCTATAGCGGGGTCGAATTCCTGCCCGAGGCCGGGCGTGTGGGGGCCGGGCGGCGCAAGTGGTGATGAAGGTTGGGCCCTGCGCGACGCGGGTTCGTGAACCCCGTCAGGTCCGGAAGGAAGCAGCGGTAAACGACTACCCGCGGGCGCCGCAGCCAGCCTGGCCGGAGCTAACGACGACGATTCCGCCCCGTGCGCGCGTTCGACGGCAGGTGCACGATCAGTTTGCGGCTAAGGTGTAAGGTCGCAATCGGTGGATGTGAATAGATGAGCAGCAGACGGCAGGCGAGCGCCGGGTGTGAGCCTCGCTTGCTCCACTGCTCTACTGCTCACCTGCTCTGCCCAATGCGCCTTACACCTTAGCCTTTGGTGGCGGCGCCGCGCGGGCGGGGCGCCGCGGGAGGCAGGGGATGTCGTACCTGGCGCTCTACCGAAAATACCGACCCCAGACCTTCGACCAGCTCGTCGGCCAGCCGCACGTCGCCCGCGCCCTGCGCAACGCGGTGCGCGCGGAGCGCATCGCCCACGCCTACCTCTTCGCCGGCCCCCGCGGCACCGGCAAGACGACCACCGCGCGCCTGCTTGCCAAGGCCCTCAACTGCGACCAGGGACCCACCCCCGAGCCCTGCGGGGGGTGCGACGCCTGCACCCGCATCGCCCGCGGCTCCGCCCTCGACGTGGTCGAGATTGACGCCGCCTCCAAGACCAGCGTGGATGACGTGCGCGAGCTGCGCGAGCGCATCCAGACCGCCCCCGCCGTCGGCCGCTACAAGGTCTACATCGTGGACGAGGTGCACATGCTCAGCACCAGCGCCTTCAACGCGTTCCTCAAGACGCTGGAGGAGCCCCCGAGCCACGTCATCTTCGTCCTCTGCACCACCGAGCCCCACAAGCTGCCGGCGACGGTGCTCTCGCGCTGCCAGCGTTACGACTTCCGCCGCCTGTCCGCCGCCGACCTGACGCAGCTCGTGACCGGGGTCGCCCGGCAGGAAGGCATCGCCCTCGACGAGCGCGCGGCCGCCCTGGTGGTGCGCGCCGCTTCGGGGTCGGCGCGCGACGTCCTGAGTTTGCTCGAGCAGGCGCGGTCGTTCGCCGGCAACGACATCGGCGCCGCTGACATCCAGGCGATCGTGGGCGCGGTGGAGGTGGATCTACTCGCCGATTTCGCCGACGCGGTCGCCGATCGCGATGTGGAGGCGGCATTCCATCTGGTAGCGAAGGCGGTGGACGATGGGCGCGACTTGCGCCAGCTTGCGGGCGACCTGGTGGGGCATTTCCGCGATCTGCTGCTGCTGCGCGTGTGCCGGCGCGGCGAGGAGCTGGTGGCGCTGCCGGAGGGCATCGCCGAGCGGGTGCAAGCGCAGGCGCAGAGAATGCCGGAGCGCGACCTCGCGCGCGCCGCGCAGGTGCTGAGCGAGGCCGAACGCGAGCTGCGGCGCAGCGAGCAGCAGCGCCTGACGCTGGAGCTGGCGGTGGTGCGCCTGGCGTCGCCGGAGGAACCGGTCGCCGCGCCCGCTCGGGCCGAGGCGCCCGCGCCCCAGGTGGGCACGGCGGCCAAGGCGCCCGCTAAGGCACCCGCTAAGGCCCGCGCGCCCAAGGCCGCGGCGGTGAAGAAGCAGCCACCCGCCGCCGCGGACGAAGGGCCGACCGCGGCGGTGGGCGAAGTGACGCTCGAAGGGCTGCAGGAGCGCTGGCCGGAGATGCTGGAGAAGCTGCGCCTGCAGCGGCATTCGACGGTGGCCGCGTTCCTGGCGGAGAGCGCGCCCATCGAGCTCAACGGCAAGCGCCTGGTGCTGGGGTTCAATCACGAGTTCCACTGGAACCAGATGAAGTCGGCGCAGCGCCAGCAGGTGGTGGCCGAGCTGGTGGCGGCGGAGACCGGAGTCGAGCTCGCCATCGAATGCCGCCTGCGCGAGGCCGACGAGCCCGCGCCCGACGACGATGCGGGTGTGAAGAACGTGATGCAGATGTTCCCCGGCAGCGAGGTCGTGTGACGCGGCGGGAATGACATCCTTGCGCCGCAGCCGAACAGGGTTGAGGCCGGGAGCGACGCGGCGAGTCGCCGCAGCATAGCCAGAAGGCGCGAAGGGAGCGCACCGTGAGTCCGTTCAAAGCGGGACTGGAAAAAATGATCGCCGAGCAGATGCGCAAGGTGCAGCAGATGCAGGAGACCCTGGGCGCGGAGCGCGTGCAGGCGAGCGCCGGCGGGGGGATGGTGGAGGTGACGGCCTCGGGCCTGGGCGACCTGGTGGAGGTCAAGATCAAGCCGGAGGCGGTGGACCCCGACGACGTGGAAATGCTGCAAGACCTGGTGCTCGCCGCCGTGCGCGAGGCGCTTAGCAAGGCGCGCGAGTTGCAGCAGCAGAAGACCGCCGAGCTCACCGGGGGGCTGCAGATTCCGGGGTTGTTCGGGTAGCGTAGCGGTTCTCGTCGCGCGGGCGCGCGAGTGGTCCGTGCCCGTCGGTGGCGATCGCCAGTGAGGTCCCGTAGGGGCACGGCACGCCGTGCCCTTACTACGGTCGGGCGGCACAGCGCCGCACAGAGGAACGAGCGAAATGAGGTATTACCCGCGGCCGCTGGCGCGGTTGATCGAGGAACTGGAGCGCCTGCCCGGCATCGGCCCCAAGTCGGCGCAGCGCCTGGCCTTCCACCTCCTGGAACGCCCGGAGCCGGAGGCGCGCGCGTTCGCCGACGCCGTGATCGAGGTCAAACAGCAGATGCGGAACTGCTCGCGGTGCTTCAATGTCACCGACACCGATCCCTGCGCCGTCTGCGCCGACGAGCGGCGCGACCGCGGCCTCATCTGCGTCGTCGCCGAGCCGCGCGACGTGCTGGCGATGGAGAACACCGGCGAGTACGCGGGTCTCTACCACGTGCTGCAGGGCCTCATCTCACCCTTGGAGAACATCGGCCCCGAGCAGTTGCGCGTGGGCGAGCTGGTGGAGCGCGCGGGGGGGGGGGAGGTGCGAGAGGTCGTCATCGCCACCAACCCGGTGGTGGAGGGCGAGGCCACCGCCGTTTACCTGGCGGGGCTGCTCAAGCCGCTGGGGGTCAAGGTCACGCGCATCGCCCTGGGGCTGCCGGTGGGCGGGGACCTCGACTACGCCGACCAGCTCACCATCACCCGTGCGCTGCAGGGGCGCACCGAGATGTGAATCGTTGTGAGAATGGGGCTCTGATCCCCAAGGCACGAAGGCACCGAGCGCGCACGTCGCGCGCCCCATCGGTGACTTTGTGTCTTCATTATTGACGGCGAGATGGGAGGGAGGTAGTGTGACCACGAAGACCAAGGACCTGTTGGAGATCCGCTGGCATGGCCGCGGCGGCCAGGGCGCCAAGACGGCGGCGCTGCTGCTGGGCGAGGCTCTGCTCGCGAGCGGGAAGCACATGCAGGCCTTCCCCGAGTATGGCGCCGAGCGCATGGGCGCGCCCATCCAGGCGTTCAACCGCATCAGCGACCACGCTATCACCCTCCACTGCAATGTCGCCGCGCCCGACGTGGTGGTGGTGATTGACCCCACGCTGCTGGAGGCGGTGGAGGTCACCGACGGGCTCGGCCCGGAGGGCACGCTGCTGGTCAACACGCCGCTGGCGCCGGCCGAGGTGCGCGACAGGCTCGGTCTGCGTGGGCGCCGGGTCTATACGGTGGACGCATCGGCGATCGCCACCCAGACCATCAAGCGCAACATCCCCAACACGCCCATGCTGGGGGCGTTGGCCAAGGTCTCGGGGGTGATCGAGTTGGAGGCGCTGGTGGCGGACTCCCGCAAGCGCTTGGAGAAGAAGTTCCGCGCCAAGCCGGAGGTCATCGGCGGCAACCTGGAGGCGATGCGGCGCGGCTACGAGGAGGTGCGGGGCGAATGACCGAGAAGCACGGCGAGAGCAAGCCCGGCTGGAGGGAATTGCCCATCGGCGGGTTGATTCTGGAGCCAGGCAGCGCCCAGAGCTATAAGACCGGCGACTGGCGCACCCTGCGGCCGGTGTACGACGCAGAGAAGTGCCGCCAATGCATGCTGTGTTGGATCTACTGCCCCGATTCCGCCATCATCGTCGCGGATGGCAAGGTGGTGGGCATAGACCTCGACCACTGCAAGGGCTGCGGCATCTGCGCGAAGGAATGCCCGCCCAAGGCGAATGCGATCACCATGGTCGCGGAAGCGGACCTGCGGGACCAGGGCGACACGGGCTGACCGCGGATGGCTAGGCCCTTCGGGCCGCCATGGCGGCCTGCGGCCTAGCCATTACGCAGATGAGCGCCGATCCGCGACATCTGCGGTTCATATCAGTAGGAGAGCGCGATGCAGAAAACATTGAGAGCCTTGACCGGCAACGAGGCGGCGGCGGAGGCGATGCGCCAGATCAACCCCGATGTCGTCGCCGCCTACCCCATCACGCCGCAGACGGAGATCGTGCAGCTTTACTCGGGCTTCGTCGCCGACGGCATCGTGGACACGGAGATGGTGGCGGTGGAGAGCGAGCACTCGGCCATGAGCGCCGCCATCGGCGCGGCGGCGGCGGGGGCGCGGGCGATGACCGCGACCTCCAGCCAGGGCCTGGCGCTGATGTGGGAGATGCTCTACATCGCGGCGGGGCTGCGCCTGCCCATCGTCATGCCCATGGTCAACCGCACCCTGTCGGCGCCGCTCAACATCCACTGCGATCACTCAGACAGCATGGGCGCGCGGGACAGCGGGTGGATCCAAGTCTACTGCGAGGACTCGCAGGAGGTCTATGACAGCCTGCTGCAGGCGGTGCGCATCGCCGAGCACCCGGAGGTGCTGACGCCCACCATGGTGTGCCTCGACGGCTTCATCCTCAGCCACGCCATGATGGGGGTCGAGGTGTACCCTGACGACGAGGTGCGCGAGTTCGTGGGTATCCGCGAGCCGCACTACACCTTGCTCAATCCTCAGCAGCCCATCACTGTCGGCGCGATCGACATGTTCGACTACTACTTCGAGCACAAGCGAGCCCAGGCGGAGGCCATGCGTACCTGCCAGCCGCATCTGCGCGAGGTATTCGCTGCCTTCGCCGACCGCTTCGGGCGACGCTATGGCTTCATCGAGCCCTACCAGCTTGACGACGCGGAGTACGCCATCATCGCCATCGGCTCGACGGCCGGCACCGCGCGCGCGGTGGTGGATGAGCTGCGCGCCGCCGGTCGGCCGGTGGGCCTGCTCAAGCTGCGCGTCTTCCGCCCGTTCCCGGCGGAGGAGCTGATTGACGCGCTGGCCCACCTGCGCGGTATCGCCGTTCTCGACCGCGCGGAGGCGATGGCCGGCCTGGGCGGGCCTCTGTTCGGCGAGATCCGCTCCGCGCTGTACGATCTGAACCCGCACCCCACGGTCACTGGTTACGTCTATGGCCTGGGCGGGCGCGATATCCGCACCGACGAGCTCGCGGCCGTCTTCCATCAACTCCAGGACGACGTCGCCGCCGGTCATAAGGACCAGCGCTGCCGCTACATCGGCGTGCGGGAGTAGGGGAGAGAAGCATCCGCAGATGGCTAAGCCCTTCGGGTCCGCCACGGCGGCCGCAGAGCCGCCTAGCCGTTACGCAGATGAAGAGTAGGGGCAAGGCATGCCTTGCCCCTACCTCCCAGCCATCTCTTTTGCGTTGTCCGCGGCTCCGCGGTTGAATCTGGTGATCTGCGAAATCTGGATAATCTGCGGATAGTCAATCCGTCCCAGGAGGATATGAATGCCCAGCGTCAAGGAGTTGATATCGCGGCCCACGGTTTTCACGGGCGGCCACCGCGCCTGCGCCGGCTGCGGCGCGGCGACGACCCTGCGCCTGCTGATGGAGACGCCCGACTTGCCCGTGGTCGCCGCCATCTCCACCGGCTGCATGGAGGTCGTCTCCACCATCTTCCCCTTCACCGCGTGGAAATGCTCGTACATCCACAGCGCGTTCGAGAACTCCGCCGCCACCATGTCCGGCGTCGAGTCCGCCTATCGCGCGCTGACGCGGCGGGGGCGCCTGAGCCAGGAGTTTCGCTTCATCGCCATCGGCGGCGACGGCGGCACCTATGACATCGGCTTCCAGTCGCTGTCGGGCGCCATGGAGCGCGGCCATCGCATGCTCTATGTCTGTTACGACAACCAGGCCTACATGAACACCGGCATCCAGCGCTCCAGCGCGACGCCGATGGGGGCGCATACCACTACCAGCCCCGCGGGCGAGGTGGTGCCCGGCAAGCGCCAGGCGCGCAAGGACCTCACCGCCATCATGGTCGCCCACGAGATACCCTACGCGGCACAGGCGACGCCGGCGATGTGGTCGGACCTGGTGCGCAAGGTCGAGAAAGCCCTCAAGACCGACGGCCCGACGTTTATCACCATCCTCGCGCCGTGCCCCTTGGGCTGGGGCTACCCCAATCAGGACACCATCGCCATCTCGCGCGAGGCCGCCGACACCTGCTTCTGGCCGCTCTACGAGGTCGTCAACGGCGAGTACAAGCTCACCTACAAGCCGAAGCAGAAGAAGCCGGTCGTGGATTTCCTCAAGCGGCAGGTGCGCTACAAGCACCTATTCAAGCCCGGCAACGAGCGCATGCTGGAGGACCTTCAGCGCTCCGTGGACCGCAAGTGGGCGAAGCTGCTGAAGCTGGCGGGGGAGGAGGGTGGCACCGGTTCTTAACCTATGCGAGTTCCCCGTCGAGCCGCACTTCCGCCTGTGGTTCGGCCCGCTGGAGTTGGGAATGCTGGACAGCCATGACCATCGGCTCATCGCCCCGTCAGCCGCGCGAGAAGCCAAGCGCGCAGCAGGAATATCCACAGCCAATGTGTTACCTATGTGCCCGAACGCGCATCCCGTCTTGTCGGGACCGGTGAAGGTGGAAGGCCGTGCCCTCGCACCCTCTCTCGGTCCGCCTCGGCTGACGCTGCGGCGGACCGGTCTCCCCCTGGAAGGGGGAGAGGTATCAAACGCGCCTCACGCGCGGGAAGATGCTCGACGTGGGCCATCCGCCCGGCGCCGGCGCGGGCACGGAGGCGTTCAATGAAATCGGTTGCGCCTATGGTGCGAAGAGCAGCTGTCGGCGACGCCGATGCCCTCTTCGTTCTGGTCGAGAGGTTTGCGAGATCGTTTAGGCCGGGGCGTGATGTCTTTCAAGAAGTATTGGAGCGGCTTCTCCAGGATGACTGTGCCTGGCTGTCGGTGGCTGAATGTTCCGGATGCGTGGTCGGCTATTGCTTGGGCTTCGACCATGATGCTTTCTACGCCAATGGTCGCGTCTCAGCGGTCGAGGAGATAGCGGTGACGCCCGATCAACGTAGGAAGGGGGTCGGACGCGCTCTAATGACGGCGTTCGAGGAATGGGCGCGGTCGCGCGGCTCCAAGCTCGTGGGCCTGGCTACTCGGCGAGCCGCGCCTTTCTACGCGGCGCTGGGCTATGAGGAATCCGCCGTTTACTTCCGGAAGGTGCTATAACTCGCCGTTGTCCTTCGTGTCTTCGTGGTTTGCCATCCCGTGGTTGCGCTCAGCGCAGCAGGAACATCCGCACCACCACGGCCACCGCCAGCACCCCGGCCAGCACTCCCATCTCGCCGGTGGTCCCGCGCGGCATCATGCGCACCGCCGCGATCACCATCAGCAGCGCGAACAGCGTCCGCAGCGCCTCCCGGGGCAGTACCGACGCCAGCCCCGCCCCGCAGCGCGCCGCGACCACCGCCCCTACCGTCAGCGCCGCCGCCACCGGCAGGTTGACCTTGCCCTCACCCGCGTAGCTGTAGGCCCCGACCATGGCGGTCGGAATCATCACCGCCAGCGCGGTGCCCTGCGCCGCGTGCTGGGTCAGGCTGAACAGCACCACCAGCGCCGGCACCATGATCACGCCTCCGCCGATGCCGAGCAGCCCGCTCGACCCTCCCGCCACCGCGCCCACCACGATCAGCGCCAGCAGCCGCCACAACGACAAGCCCACAATCATAGTCACCACCCTCCAGGTCATAGGGGCGGACCGCCCCCTGCAGCATCCCGCGACCGCGAGCGCGCGCTTCAGGCAGCGCGGATGGCCCCGGTCGCGCTCACATCGTAGCCGCCCAGCGATTGCAGCGTCCGCCTGAACTCTTCCTCGTTCAGAGCGGTCACCAGGGCCAGGAGCGGCTCGCGCGCCAGCTCCGCGGTCACCACCGCAAGCTCGTAGCGCTCCCGCGCCAGGGGGACGAACCCCAGGCCCAGCGCGTGCGCGGCCGCCGCAATGCCGACGCCGACATCGGCGGCGCCCGACTGCACGGCGGCGGCGACCGCCAGGTGCGTATAGACCTCACGCCGGTAGCCTTCGATGGCGCTCGCCGCCACGCCTGCCCGGCGCAGCTCGTAGTCCAGCAGCACCCGCGTCCCCGCGCCGCGTTGGCGATTGATAAAGCGCAGCCCGGGCCGCGCCAGGTCCTGCCATCGCTGCAAACCCAGGGGGTTGCCGGGCGCGACCACCAGGCCCTGCTGGCGAAGGGCGACGGTGACGAGGCTCACCTGCCCCGGCTCCCACAGACGCCGCACGTGGGCGACGTTGTAGTCCCCGGTGTCGGGGTCCAACAGGTGCGTGCCCGCGGCGTGGCAGTAGCCGCCCCGCAGCGCCCCCAGCCCCGCCTGGCTGCCGACATGGGTGGAGGCGAGCCTCATGCCCGGGCGCGCGCGCCGCAGCCCGGCGTCCAGCGCCTCGATGCTCAGGTCGTGGCTGCCGGTAACCAGAATGGTCGCAGACAGCGCTTCCTCCGGCACGCGCAGGGCGCACGCGGCCTCCTCGCCCTCGCTCAGACCCTCGCTCAGCGCCGGTATGCGCACTACGCCGTCCGCGCGCACGAGCGAGGTGATGAGCCCTGCGCCTCGCGCCAACGGCACCGCCACCAGCCGCCCGCCGACCTCGCCCAGCCGCACGCGCACGAACTCCTCGCTGCCTGCGATCGATGGGAGGTCGCGCGAGATGACGGCATTGCGCACTTGCTGCACCGGCGCCGCCACCCCCAACCAGCGCGTGACCAGCGGCTCGACGAACTGCTCGAAGCAGATCACCGCCGACACCGGATAGCCCGGCACGCCGATGAACGGCGCTGACCCCACCAGGCCCAGGATCACCGGCTTGCCCGGCCGCATCGCCACCCCGTGCACCACCACCCGACCGAGGTCGGCGAGCGCGCGGGCGGTGTAGTCGCGCGTGCCGGCGGAGGCGCCGGCGATCATCGCCACCGCATCGCAGCCGCGCGCCGCCTCCGCGATGGCCGCGCCCAGCGCCTCGCGGTCGTCGGGGATGATGTTCCAGCGCACCGCTTCGCAGCCGCGCGCCGCCAGCAGCCCCGCTAGCAGGTGCGAATCGAAGTCCACGATCTGCCCGGGGGCGAGCGGGGCCCCCGGTTCCACGACCTCGCTGCCCGTCGGGATGACCGCCACCCGCGGCCTGCGTCGCACCGCAACCTGCGTCACCCCGCCGGCGATAAGCGCCGCCACGTCCACCGGACGGATGACATGGCCCGGCGGCAGCACCGTCTCGCTCACCACCAGGTCCTCGCCCGCAGGGCGGGTATTGCTCCAGGGGGCGGCGGCGGAGGTGATCTCGACCTCGCTGCCGCAAACGGCGACCTCCTCGATCTTGACGACCGCGTCGCGCCCCGCGGGCAGAGCGTCGCCGGTGTTGATGAACTCCGCGTCGCGCGGAACGCCCAGCCGCCGAGGCGCGGACTCGCTTGCGCCGACCGTATCGGCGGCGGTCACGGCGATGCCATCCATGGCGGCGGCGTGGTAATGGGGCCACGAGCGGGCGGCGGCAATCGCCGCCGCGGTGACGCGCCCGCGGGCGTGGATGACGTCCACCATCTCCGCCGCTACGGGGCCGACTTCGGCCTCATCGAGCGCCCGGCGCCACAATTCGTGGGCGCGCGCCAGGGAGACAACGGCAGGTGCCGGCTCGCGCGCCACCTCAGGCCTCCTCCGCGAACGGCATGATCTCGACCTCGTCGCCCGCGCGCAGCACCTCGACCTCGGGCGGAATGTGCAGCACGCCGTCGGCGCGCACGAGCGTGGTTATCAGCGCCGACCGTCCGAGCACGGGCACCGCGTGGAGCGCCTCTCCCCGGCGCTCGAGGCGCACCCGCACGAAATCCGACCGCCCCACGCTGGAGCCGAGGTCGCGTTCGAGCACGGCCCGCACTCCGCGGCGCGGGGCCGGGGCGCGGCCCAACAGGCGGCGTATCGCCGGCTCCACCACCAGCCCGAACACGATCAGGCTGGACACGGGGTGGCCGGGGAGGCCGAACACGGCCTTGCCCCGCGCGACGGCGATGATGGTCGGCTTGCCGGGACGCAGGTTGAGACCGTGGGCCAGGATTCCCGGAGCGCCCAGGGAGGCTATCGCCTGGGGCACCAGGTCCTCGGCGCCGACCGAGCTGCCGCCCGACACGCACACCAGGTCGCCGCGGTCGAGCGCATCATCCAGCGCACCTCGCAGGTCGGCGGGCGAATCGCGCACGATCCCCAACCGCAGCGGCTCTCCCCCGGCCCGGCGCACCGCCGCCGCCAGGCTCCACGCGTTGAGGTCGCGCACCTGCCCGGCGGCAGGACTGGCATCGGCGGGCACGATCTCGTTCCCGGTGGAGAGAATGGCGGCGACCGGGCGCCGGCGCACGGGCACCGACGTCATCCCCAGCGCCGCCAGCGCGCCGAGGTCCTGCGCGCGCAGGGCGTGCCCGGCGGGCAGCAGCTCGTCGCCCGCGCCAATGTCATCTCCGCGGGCGACGACGTTCTCTCCGGCGGCGGCGGCGCGACGCACCTCGACCTCGGCTGCATCCCACTTGCGGGAGTGCTCGACCATGACTACCGCGTCGGCGCCTTCGGGCATCATGCCGCCGGTGGGTATCCACATCGCCTCCCCGGGGGCCAGGGGGCGGGAAGGCGCGGCGCCCATGCGCACTTCGCCGGTGACGTTGAGGTAGGCGCACGCGCCCTCGGTCGCCCCGTGGGTATCGGCGGCGCGCACCGCGTAACCGTCCACCAGGGAGCGCGCGAACGCCGGCAGGCATTCGGGGCTCACCACCGGCGCGGCGGTGATACGGCCCCAGGCGTGGTCGAGCGCCACCTGCTCCACTGGCTGGGAGGCGAACGGCAGGTGGGCTTCGAGGGCCTGCCATGCTTGGGCGATGGTCTGGAGCTTCCAGGTCTTGGCCATGGCCTGTCACACGTGGGGCGGGACCGCCGCTGCCGCCCGTCAAGCCGGGGCCGGGCGCAGATGCCCGCCCGCCATCGGGCTCGGCGCCGGAGCGGCTCAGTACTCCAGCAGCTCGATGAAGGGCGGCTCGGCGATCTCGATGAAGGCGACCACCGGCGTGCGCACGGAGTTTACGGTCCTCAGCACCTGCAGGTAGTTGTAGGGGCCATCGCGCCACACGCGGACGATGCCGTCGGCGAGCGAGCGGATGCGCTCGACCGACTGGCGGTCGGTGACCTCCGGGTTGAGGGTGGCCATAGCGACCGCGCTGCGCTCACGCAGGGATTCGCTGAGAACGTTGCTGAGGTTGCGCAGGAACTCGTCGGAGGCCATTCCCGCCAGGATGCGGGTGAGATCGAGGAACACCCGCAGCTTGCGCCCGGCCGCCGCCTGGAGATCCCTGAGCGCCGTGGGCAGGTCCGCCTGCGGCGACACCAGTGCCAGCTGGCCCGCCGCGCGCAACGCGTCCAGCTCCTGGGTCAGGCCGAAGCGCGCGGCCGTATCCACCAGCGGGCCGGGCACCACCGCCTCGGCCTCGATGATGGTGAAGCAGTCCCCCGCCCCCAGCGACTCGCGTAGGAAGTTGGCCTCGAACACCGCCTGGTGGATGTCGGCGCTGGTCTCGAACAGGTAGAACGCGCCGTCGGGCACGCCTCCGCCCAGCAGGTCGTCAAGCGCGGGGTGGCCGGTGGAGGCGGCCTGCTCGAAGTGGAAGAAGGGGCTGCGATGGGGCGGCACCACGCGCACGCCGTCTTCGTGGATGAAGAACAAGCTGCGCCCCGACAGGTGGTGAGCGCCGCGGCTCTTGATGACCTCCAGGAAGCGCATGCGCTGGCCGTCCACACTCTCGCGCGTCAGGTGGATCACCGAGTCGGCGGTGTATTCCTCGGCGCCGGAGCCCGGGGGCTCGTTTTCCACTAGCTCGCGGATGAGCATGGCGGTCAGCCCCTCGCGCTTGAGGGCGTTGATGATGCCGTAGATCATCTCGCGCAGCTCGCCGGGGTCGTCAGTCAGGCGGCGGAAGTGGGTGATGCTGTCCACCACCACGCGCCGCGCGCCGATCTCGCGGATCATCTGCGCCAGCAGCCCCTCCTGGCGCTGGATGTCCTGCTGCATGAGCTCGGGTGAAGTGAACAGCACCTTGAGCTGATCCTTCTCCTCCAGGCGGCGGAAGTCCCAGCCAAAGCTCATGGCATCGCGATAGATCTGCTGCGGGAACTCCTCGAAGGTGATGAAGAACCCCGGCTCGTCGTACTGGGTGATGCCGCTGTAGATGAATTGCATGCCGAGGCTGGTCTTGCCGGTGCCCGGCGCGCCCGCCACTACCACCGAATCGCCCTCCACCAATCCGCCCCGCGTGATATCGTCCAGGCCGCCCACGCCGGTCAGAATCCGTGCCATCAATGTCACCTTTTTCCGGTCTGGGGGTGAGTCGTCAACTCCGCCCCGCGGCGCTCCCGCCTAGTGCCGACGCTGAGGGATGTAGCGATAGACATCCGAGCCGGGGTAGCTGATCTTCTGGATGAACTTCTTCTGCTCCAGCAGGTCGAGCTCTTCCTCCACCTCGGTCGTCTCGCGTCCCAGGCGCAGCGCGATCTGGCGCGCGGTGTTGACGGTGTAGGGGTTGGCCTCAAAGAACCCAATCAGTCGCTCGACCCCGGTGAGGGAGGCGGCTACCTGGCCCAGATCACCGCTGACGCGATAGGTGCGGATTTCCCGGCGGATGCGCTCCGCCAATTGCTGCAAGTGGTTCGCCTGCTGCAGAATGAGCTGCTCGAGCTCCGAGTCGGGCAGCTGCTCGACGCGGCGGCGCTCGTCCTCGCGGCGCTTGAGGAAGGCATCCGCCTCTTGCACCGCCCCCTCCAGGCTGTAGCCCTGGTCAAGGCCCTGCTTGATGAGACACACCTTCTCCACCGCCGAGTAGTCGTAGGTGCGGCTGCGCTCCTCGTCCACCGGCTGGACGATGCCCTTGTCGGTCCAGTAGGAGAGCTGGCGAACGCTGACTCCGCACAGCGCGGCGGCCTGGCCGATGCCCAGCTGCAGGCCTGCCAGGAGGTCGCTGATGTCAATCGGCGTCAGCCCTTTCTTCTTCCCGTCGGTGCGACCCGTCATGTGGCGGTTCTCCGTGCGCTGCATTTGCTGCCGCGCGCCAGCGCCGGGTCGGGGGGGTCGGCCGGACGCGCGGAGGCTGTCGCGCCGCGCTAACATATGCTGCGCGCCCTTCGCGATTCCCCCCATGGTCATGTACGGCAGATCATACAAAGCTCGTCCCGATCTCACTCGGTCAGCACGAGCAAGGCGCGGCAGCTACCGGCTGCCGCGCCTGAAAGGGAGTGCGCTGGAGCCCCCGTTGCTGGGGTATGACCGTTCTTCCTGGGATTGGCGCCGCGTGCGCGACCTAGCCGCTCGGGGCGACTTCGCAGGTTGGAAATGGCTAGGCCCGCAGGGCCGCCATCCCGGCTCCGACCGTGTCGGGGCTTAGGGACCCGCGTCACCGGGAGCATGAATGACTCGCGCTACGGCGCCGTCGCCATCGCCAGCACCTTCTCCTTGAGCAGACCTACCAGGTGCTCGATGGCCTCAGCCGAGGGCCCGATGCCTCGCAGTTCCTGCTCCTCGTCCGCGGCGCCGGGGCGGCGCTGGGGCTCCCGCCTGCCGGCCGCTCCCTGGCCGCCGGGCCCCCGCTGCATGCTCCCCATGGTGATGCGCTTGACCATCTCGATTTGTTGCGCGCCGAGGAAGCCGGCCGCCTGCGACATGAGGCGTTCAACTTCGTCCGCGTACTGCCGACGCACTGCGGACATCGCGGCGTAGGTGTCGCGGCTTTGCTCCGCCGTGGCGGTGCCCGCCAGCAGGCGCTGGCGCTCCTGCCGCAACTGGTCCAGTGCCTGCGCCCGCAGCCGCCGGTCTGCCGCCACCGCTTGCTCCAGCAGCGGTATCAACTTCTCGATCTGCTCGCGGGTCATGGCCAGGAGATTGACGGCGCGCAGGATGACAATGTCGCGCACCATCGCCGTTAGCTCGGGATCGCGCTGGCCCATCAGCATCGGCATGGGCATGCGCTCCTGCGCCGGCCCCATCGCGGCACCGGGCCGCATTGGTGCATCTGCTCGCGGCGCACGCGACTCAGCCAGGCCCGGCGCGGCGGTGATCACCACCAGCAGCGCCGCCACTGAGAAGACCTTGTACCCGTGAAATGCTCGCATCTTCGCGCCCTCCTTCGTCATGCCGGTCAGCGTTCCGTCAAGTTTCGTGTATTGGTGGATGCTTGCGGCCGCCGGCCGCTCCCTGGTGGTTACTGCACGGTGAGCGTCTCCCAGCGCTTTTCGTCTACCTCGCTGAAGGCCACCTGCACCAGCTCGTCCAACGCCTGCGCCGTGTACCCCGATTTCTCGTACACGCGCGCCACATCCAGGCGCGCCATCTGCGACCCGCCCTCGTCGCGCGCCGCGGCATAGGCCGCCAACGCCTGCTCGAGGTCGCCCTCACTCTCGTACGAGCGACCCGTCTCGCGGTATTGGGGCGCCGGCGAAGATGCGGCGGTTGCGGTCGCACCGGGTAAGGGCGGCGCGGTCAAACGGCGCTTCGGCCGGA
Organism: Armatimonadota bacterium; assembly: GCA_035527535.1. Classification (NCBI taxonomy): domain Bacteria; kingdom Bacillati; phylum Armatimonadota; species Armatimonadota bacterium. The sequence goes on along the minus strand of DATLAK010000188.1, from coordinate 5,542 downwards.
CCCGTCGCGCCGGCGGTGCGATCTTCGCGGCCGGTTCCGGCACGGTCGCGGCCGCTGCAATCCGTGGCTGCCGGGTTGCGGACTCCACCTGTGGCTTGAGCGCCTGAGCAATCCGGGGCGAAGTCTGCACGGGCACAGGCGCGGCCGGTGTCACCGGCGCCGGCGGGCGCACGAAGGAGACCCACAGCGCGACCGCGGCCAGCACCCCCGCTGCCGCACCCGAAACCGCTACCAGCGACGGCCGCCACGCGCGCCGCCCGGCAGGCGCGCTGACCGCCTCGATGCGCTCCATTACGCGTCCGACGAAGCCCACCGGGGGCTCCGCTTCCGCCGGCAAAGCTGCGATCGCGCGCGCCTGTGCCGCCAGCGCCGCGGCCCACGCGCGGCAGCCCGGACAGCGTTCGAGGTGCGCCGCGACGCGCCCGGCGTGAGGAGATGCTTCACCGTCGAGGCAGGCCTCGATCGCGCTGCGGACGGCGCGGCACTCGAGCTGGCGGCGTAGGGCATTCACGGCGAAATCTCCTCGGCGGGCGCCGCTTCGTCCTCCATCCGCGCGCGCAGCGTCTGCCGCGCACGGCGCAGGTGGGTCTTGACCGTCGGCAGGGGAATGCCCAGCGTGCGGGCCATGTCGGCATATGACATGTGCTGCAAATGGCGCAAGATGATGGCTGCCTTGTAGTGAGGAGGCAGGTCGGCGATGGCCCGCGCCAGACTGTGGCGCGTAGTCACGCCGTCATCCCCGGCAGGCGAGGCCGGGGCGTCGGCGTCGTCGAGCGCGACCTCGGGCCGGCGGCGGCGGGCGCGCAGCAGGTCAATGCACATGCGGGTAGCGATCTGAATCAGCCACGCACGCAAGCTGCTGTCGCCCCTGAAGCTCGAGAGCCGCGAGTAGGCTCGCACGAACGTCTCCTGTGCCGCGTCGTCGGCCTGGTCGCGATCGCCCAACATGCGCAGCGCCACGCCATAGACCACGCGCTGATGCCGCGCCACGATCTCGGCGAAGGCTTCCCTCTGCCCCGCCAGGCAGCGCCGCACGGTCTCCAGATCGGCGATGTCTGCGGGCCTATCCATTGTCCGCGTGGTTCATCAAGGTAGACGTCCGCGCGACGGCGAATGTTTCGGGGCCTCGCCGGCGCCTGTGCTGCGTGCGCCCAGCGAGCAGATTCTACCCCGCGCTGCCTGCCCTGGCAACCGCCCCACCCGTGCCTCCCAGCCCTGGGCGTGCTTGACGCGGGGTCCGAGCGTCTTGTAGAATCTCCGTGGCAGGCGGCCGTGCGCGGCCGCCGGTTTTACTGTCGCGGCCCCACAGAAGCGCTGCCCAGGCGAAAGGAGCCCCACTCATGAGGCGGTTGTCCCGATTGATCATGGTTGCGATCGCAGTCATGCTGGCGGCGGTCACGACCGGTTGCGCCCGACGCGCCATCGCTAAGGTGAATGGCGACGTCATCACCGAGCGGGAGTTCTTTGACCGCCTGCAGGTGGCCCAAGGGCGGCAAGTGCTCGATCGCCTGATCCTGGAGAAGTTGGTCGAGCAGAAAGCCAAGCAGAAAAAGATCGAGGTCACGGAGGCGGAGGTCAACCAGTTCGTGCAGGATCTCAAGCGGGAGAGCGGGGACCGCTGGCCCCAGTACCTGCGCGCCGCCGGGCAGACCGAAGAAGACGTCAGGCGGGATGTGCGCGACAATATGCTGATTGTCAAGCTCATCATTCCCGAGTCGGAGATGAAGCGCTACTGGGAGCAGAATCGGACTCGCTTTGATGAGCCTGCGGCCGTGACCTATCGCCGCGTCGTTCTCGGGAGCAAGGCGGAGGCGGAGAAGGTGCGCGGGCAGATCGTCAGCGGCAAGCTGACGTTCGCGCAGGCGGTCAAGACGCTGTCCAAGGATCCGGTCACCCAGCAGCCCGGCGGGGAGATCGGGCCGATCCCGCAGGGGTACGGCGATCCGGACCTCGACCAGACCCTATTCAGCATCCCGCTGAAGCAGGTCAGCGAACCGCTCCCAGCGGCCTTTGCGCAGGACGCCTACCAACTGGTCGAGGTGGGGAAACGCACGGCGGGCAGGAAGGTCGGCTTCAGCGAGGCGGAGTCGCGCGTGATACGCGCGCTCACGCGTACGCGCGAGCAGGAGATCGGTGACTTCCTGAGCGATCTGCGCGCCGAAGCGAGCGTCACCATCCTGTCGCAGAGGTACCAAAGCTTGGCGGAGCAGTATGCCCAACTCAAGCAGCAGAAGCCGCCCAAGATAGGTGCTCCCGCCGAGAAGCCGGCCGCGACGCGGGCGACAGCGGAGACCGCTCCGGCGAAGCCACAGACCGCCCCCGAGAAGCGCGCGACCAAGTAGGGCGCGGTGTCGCGGATAGCGGTCGCGCCAGGTCGCGATCGGGAGCGCGGGCGCCTGCACTGGCGGCGGGTGCTCGCGCCGTTATTGGGGCCCGCCTCCGCCGCGGTGCCGGCGGGGCACGGCCGTGGAGGCATCGTTTGCCGAAGCCCGACTCCATCGAGGCGGCCGTCGCCGCAGCGGGTGGGAAACTCACTGGCGTCATGGTGTTCGACGCGCACCAGGGCGAGGTCGCGCCCAGCCCTGACGGTGACGCCCTCGTCATTGGCATCGGCAACCGCGGCTCCGCCGCCGCGTTGAAGGAAGTCGTCGCCGCGCACTACCCGCCGGGCTATGTGGTGACCGCTGTCAGCCGCCCAGGGGCGCGCGGCCAGCAGGTGCGCCCGCTGACCGTCGCGACCCTCGACCAGGCGGGCGAGATGCAGCCCCCGGTCAGCGTGTTCGTGCCGGCCCCGCCCCCCGAGCAGCGCCCGACGGTGACGGGCCTGCGCGCGATCATGGCGCGGTTGCGGGGGCCGGACGGCTGCCCCTGGGATCGCGAGCAGGATCATCGCGCCCTGCGGTGCTGCCTGCTGGAGGAGGCGCACGAGGCGCTGGCGGCGATTGACCGCGAGGACTGGCGAGAGCTGGCGACGGAGCTGGGGGATATTCTGCTGCAGGTGCTGTTTCACGCGCAGCTGGCCGCGGAGCGCGGGGATTTCAACTTCGACGACGTCGTCGTGCGGCTGCGGGACAAGCTGGTGCGCCGCCATCCCCACGTCTTCGGCGACGCGGTGGCGACGGATGCCGAGGCGGTGCTGCGGCGCTGGGATGAGCTCAAGCACGACGAACGCAGCGAGAACGGGGAGCCGGCGCGGGGCGACCTGCTGGCCGGGGTGGCGCCCGGTTTGCCCGCGCTCGATCGCGCGCACAAGGTGCAGCGGCGCGCGGCGCATGCCGGTTTCGATTGGGCCGATATCGCCGGGCCGCTGGTCAAGCTCGCGGAGGAGATCGAGGAGCTGAAATCGGCGCTGGCGCGGGAACGCCCCGGCGCGCGACGACTGGAGGAGGAGCTGGGCGATGTTCTGTTCGCGGCGGTGAATGTCGCGCGCTTCGCCGGCGTCAACGCGGAGCAGGCGCTGCGCGTGGCGGTGGATCGCTTCGCCGGGCGCTTCGCGACGATGGAGAAGATGGCCGCCGCACAGGGCCAGGCCCTGGCGGGGATGAATCTGGAGCAGATGGATGCCCTCTGGGAGCGCGCGAAGGAGGCGCCTTCCGCGGGGTCGCAATAATCGCAGGTGGAGGAGGATCGAATCCATGGCCGGTAAGGCGAAGAAGTCGAACCAGAAGTGGGTGTATCTGTTTGAGCAGGGCGATAAGGATCAGAAGGACCTGCTGGGGGGCAAGGGCGCGAACCTGGCGGAGATGACCAACCTGGGGCTGCCGGTGCCGCCCGGGTTTATCATCACCACCGCGGCGTGCAACGCCTACAGCGCGACCGGCAAGCTCCCCGCCGCGATGATGGAGCAGGTAGCGGCCGCCCTCAAGCAGGTGGAGAAGCAAACCGGCAAGCGCTTCGGCGACCCCGCCAACCCGCTGCTGGTGAGCGTGCGCTCGGGCGCCAAGTTCTCGATGCCGGGGATGATGGACACCGTCCTCAACCTGGGCCTCACCCCCGACACGCTGCAGGGCCTGATCCGCCTCACCGGCAACCCGCGTTTCGCCTACGACGTCTACCGGCGCTTCATCATGATGTTCTCCGACATCGTGGTCGGGCTCGACCGCAAGCATTTCGAGCGCATGCTGGAGAAGAAGAAGGAGCAGCTGGGGGTCGCCCTGGACACCGAGGTGGATGCGGACGCGCTCGCGGAGCTGGCGCGCCAGTACCGCCGTTTCTTCCGCCGCCGGCTGGGCTATGATTTCCCCACCGACCCCCCGCAGCAGTTGCAGATGGCGGTGCGCGCGGTGTTCGACTCCTGGAACAACAAGCGCGCCCGCGATTATCGCAACTTCCACAAGATCCCCCACGACCTGGGCACCGCGGTCAACGTGCAAACCATGGTCTTCGGCAACATGGGCGAGGACTCGGGCACCGGCGTCGCCTTCACCCGCGATGTGGCCACCGGCGAGAAGGTGATCTACGGCGAGTACCTGATGAACGCCCAGGGCGAGGACGTGGTGGCGGGCGTGCGCACGCCCATCGCCATTGCCGAGCTGGGCAAGCAGAATCCGAGGATCTACAAGCAGTTCCTAAGCATCGCCCAACGCATCGAGCGCCACTACCGCGACGCGATGGACATCGAGTTCACCATCGAGCGCGGCAAGCTTTACATCCTGCAGTGCCGGGTGGGCAAGCGCACCGCCGCCGCCGCGGTCAAGATCGCGGTGGACATGGCCGGCGAGCGCCTCATCCGCCGCCGCGAGGCGCTGCTGCGGGTGGAGCCGGCGCAGATCAATCAACTGCTGCTGCCGCGGTTCGACCACGCCGCCATCGAGACCGCCCGCAAGTCGGGGAGCCTGCTCGCCAAGGGGCTCAACGCCTCCCCCGGCGCCGCCACCGGCATCGCGGTCTTCGACGCCGATCGCGCCGAGGAAATGGGCGGCAACGGCAAGGCGGTTATCCTGGTGCGCCCGGAGACCACCCCCGACGATGTCCACGGCATGTTGGCCGCCAAGGGCATCCTCACCGCCCGCGGCGGCGCCACCAGCCATGCCGCCGTCGTCGCCCGCGGCCTCGGCCTGCCCTGCGTGGCGGGGTGCGAGGGCATCCGCGTGGATGAAGCCAAGCGGCTGTTCTCCGCCGACGGCAAGGTCATCCGCGAGGGCGACGAGCTGTCCATTGACGGCGCCACCGGCGAGGTCTTCGCCGGCGCGGTGGCGACCATCGCCCCCAACCTGGAGGAGAACGAGGAGCTCAGGTCGCTGCTGGGATGGGCGGACCGGGAGCGGCGCCTGGAGGTGTGGGCCAATGCCGACTATCCCCGCGACGCCCTGCGCGCGCGCGGCTTCGGTGCCCAGGGCATCGGCCTGTGCCGCACCGAGCACATGTTCATGGAGCAAGCGCGCCTGCCCATCGTGCAGAAGATGATCCTGGCCGAGACCTCGCCGGCGCGGCGCAAGCAGCTCGATCAACTGCTGCCGTTCCAGCGCGCGGACTTCGAGGGCATCCTCGAGGCCATGGACGGCCTGCCGGTGGTCATCCGCCTGATTGACCCGCCGCTGCA
>DATLAK010000187.1 GCA_035527535.1 Armatimonadota bacterium | reverse complement strand
CGTCACGCTGGGGCTGCAGGTGGGCAATGTGCCCGAGCTGACGACCGAGCCAGCGTACAAACCGGTGGTGTTCGATGTTGACGCGCTGGTGGGGGCGGCGCTGCGCAATCGCGCCGAGGTCGTGATTGAAGACCTCGCGGTGGAGGACGCGTCGGCGGCGCTGCGCATCAGCCGCAGCGATCGCAAGCCTGCGCTGGATGTCTTCGGTTCCTCCACCACCCGTGCCGACGGTGAGGGCGGCACCGACTGGACGGTGGGCATCCGGACGAGCATTCCCGTGGGGTCGTGGGCGCTGAGCGAGGCGGTGCGCTCGGCCCAGCGCGGCTGGCTGCTCGCGCAGCGCGGCCGCGAGGAGGCGCGCCAGCGCATCACCACCGAGGTGCGGGAGACCGCCCGCGGGCTGCGGTCCCAGGAAGAGCGGATCGGCATCCTGGAGAAGAGCCTGGAGGTGGCGCGGGAAAAGCTTCGACTGGCGGACGTCTCGGTGGAAGAAGGCATCGGCCTGTACCGCGACAAGATCGAGGCGCAAGAGCAGGTCACGGCGGCCGAACGCGACCTGCTGGACGCCCAGATCAGCTACTACTTCGGGGTGCTTCGTCTGCGCCGCGCGGTAGGCGGCGACGTTCTCCAGGGCCTGGAGCAGGAGACCGTGGAGAGCGCCGCGGCGCCGCCGGCGGCGCCGTGAGGAGGGCAAGCGGGTGCGCATCATCAGGTGGCTGATACCGCTCACCCTGGTGGCGATCGCGCTGGGCCCGGCTCGCCGGCTGCCGTCCCGGCTGCGGCAGATGGCGCCGGAGCGCGTGGTGCCGACGCTGCAGGTGGAGCCCGACACGTTTGTGGTGGGCGTTGTCGGCGAGCAGCAGCTTCAGGGGTGTGACGATACCCCGGTCAAGGCGGGAGATGTTCGCGGGTCGGGCCAGAAGCTGGTCTATCTGTGCGCGGACGGCATCCAGGTCAAGGCGGACGACGTGATCGCCAGGCTCGACACCACCGACCTGCAGCGGACGGTGGATACCGCGCGCGTGGATCAGTCCAAGGCGCAGGCCGAGGTTGCCCAACGCGAGCGGCAGGCGGGCAGCGAGGTCGAAACCGCGCGCAACGCGCTGGAAAAGGCTCAGCGCGAGCTGGAGATCATGCAGAAGTCCAATGCGACCGAGCTGGAGACCGCCAAGCAGGAGCTCGAGCACAAGCGGATGCTGGAGGAAAGCGCGCGGCTGGAGTGCGAACGGAAGCGGCGGCTGGCCGCCTCCGAGATCGGGCTGGTTTCGCGCCAGGATCTGGAGCAGGCTGAGCGCTCTCTGCGGTCGGCGGCCTTCGCCCGGTCCGTGGCCGACAAGGCGCTGGCGCTGATGCAGCAGAATCAGGCGGCGCAGGTGAAGGGGAAGCAAGACGAAATCGCCAGCGCGCAGTTCAAGCTCACCACGGCCGAGGCGGCGCAGAAGCCGGGCGGCGAGCGGGGGCGTGACATGCTGCTCGCCGCCAACAAGCGGCTGGAGCGGGCGCTGCGCGACCTCGAGGGGGCGACCTTGAAGGCCCCCGTCGCGGGCACATTAGTGATCGGCAATACTTGGGATAACGATGCGAGAACCCTGCGTCCATTCAAGGTCGGCGACGTGATCTGGGGAGGGCAGCAGGTGGCCACCATCACCAACCTGTCGCGCCTGGAGGTGGCCGTGCCCATCGAAGAGACCGCCATCGCCCCGCTCAAAGTCGGCCAGGAGGCGGACCTGACCTTCGATGCCGTGCCGGGCAAGCACTACCGGGGCAAGGTGGCGAGCATCACCCCCAGCGCGCGTCGCGTGGACTCGTGGGAAAACCCCAACCTCAAGCCAGGCGCACGGTACTTCATGGCGCGCATCACCCTGCTCCGCCCCGATTCGAAGCTGCGCCCGGGATTGCAGTGCAAGGCGCGGATCGTGCTCAAGCGCCTGCGCAATGTGCTCGCCGTGCCGCTGTCGGCGGTGGTCAAGCGCGACGGCGCCGACCTCGTCTTTGTCCGGCGCAGCTCCCGGCTAGCGCCGCAGCGGGTGACGACCGGCGACCGCAGCGAGGAGGCGGTCGTCATCACCAAGGGCTTGCGGGCGGGCGACATCATCGCGCTCGAGGATCCAACCGCGCCGGCCCTGAGCCGCGCCGAAGGGGCGGTCGAGGAATGAGTGCCCCCGTAACCGATGCCATCGTCGTGCGGGCGGAGAACCTGAGCAAGGTCTACCAGGCGGGCGAGGTCGCTGTGCCGGCGCTGAACGACGTCTCGCTCACCATCCGCCGCGGCGAGTTCGTCGCCGTGGTCGGGTCGTCCGGCTCGGGCAAGACCACGCTGCTCAACATTATCGGCTGCGTGGATGTCCCGACCTGCGGGCGCTACGTGCTCGACGGGCAGGAGGTGAGCCGTCTGGGCGACATGCGCCTGTCGCGCCTGCGCAACGAGAAGATCGGCTTCGTCTTCCAGACCTTCAATCTGCTGCCGCGCCTGAGCGCCCTGGAGAATGTCGCGCTCCCCCTGTTCTACAGCCGCCGCCGCCTCGCGCGCAGCGCCCCGCGCGAGGCGCTCCAGCGGGTAGGGCTGGCGCACCGCGCCCGTCATCGCCCGGCTCAGCTGTCGGGCGGAGAGCAGCAGCGGGTGGCGATTGCGCGCGCCCTGGTCACGCAGCCATCTCTCATCCTCGCCGACGAGCCCACCGGCAACCTCGATACCCGCACCGGCCAGGAGATCATGGCCGTCTTGCAGGGCTTGAACCGTGAGGCGGTGACGATCGTCATGGTCACCCATGAGCCGGTCATCGCCGCGCACACCGGACGCGAGATTCGCCTTCAGGACGGGCGCATCACGATGGACCACCGGATCGAGAAACCGGTCGTGGCGGAGCAGGCGCTGGCGGAGATGACCGCCGGCGCCCGGGAGTAGGCGATGCGCGCGGTGCGAATCATAGTCGTCGTTGCGCTGCTGGGGGCGCTGGGCGGCGGAGCCTGGCGCTGGAGCCAGGGTTCGTTGCGCGCCCTGGGCCGGCGTCCGCCCCCGGAGCAGCCGGTTCCGGTGACGGCCGCGAGGCTCATGGATTTCGAGACCGTGCTGCTGGCGACGGGAACCATGGAACCCGGGGTCAGGCGTTACCTGGTCGCGCCGAGAGGCGGCTCGATGCGCGTGGAGCAGATCGTCCCGGACGGCTCGACCGTCAAGGCCGGCGAGGTGGTGATCAAGCTCTCGACCCGCGAGACCGAGGAGCAGGTTGCCGAGACCCAGGATCAACTGCTGAAGGCGAAGGAGGGGATGGGGCAGGCCAGGGACAACGGGGCGCGACAGGTGGAAGCCGCCCAGTCGGCGCTGACCGCCGCCCGGGAGCGGCTGGACCTGACGCGAGCCCAGAACGCGGCCGACCTGGAGCGGGCGCAGGCTGAGCTCGACCGCGCGCGCGAGGAAAAGGAATACGCGGCCGAGCAATTGGCGAAGATGCAGCGGCTCTTCGATCAGGGACTGGCCACGCGCAACCAGTTCGACCAGGAAGCAACCAATGCTAATGAGCAAGTGTTCGCCCATGATAAGAACGAACGCGCGCTAGCGACCGCGCGGCGCGAAGCCGAGGAGAAAGAGCGCGCTGCGGTGACCGACATCGGCCGGGCCGAGCTCGGTCTGGCCGACGCCGAAGCGGGACGTCTGCGCGCAACCACGGCGGCGCGCAACCAGATTGACAGCCTGCAGCGCCGGCTGTCCGAGCAGGAGATGCAGCAGCGGGACGCGACGGTGAAGGCCGACATTGACGGGCTGGTGCTCATCGGCCTGACATGGGACATGAGCGGGCGTCATACCATCCGCGTCGGCGACCAGATGTGGTCCGGCTTTCCCATGGGCCAGGTGATTGACCCCCGGCGGTTGCGCGTCACCTGTGAGATTGACGAGATAGACATGAAGCGCATCCGCTCCGGGCAGCAGGTGCGGCTGCGCGTCGGAACGGCGCGGGGGCGGGTCTTCAAGGGACGCCTGGAGTCGGTGAGCAACATCGCCAGCGCTGCCGACCTGTGGCGGGGCGGCAGCCCGGGCCGCAAGTCGTTCTCCGCGTGGGTCGCCGTCGCGGGCGCCGATGCCTCCCTCAAACCCGGTACCACGGCGTGGCTGGAGGTCGTCACCGACAAGGTAAAGGGCAAGCCGGCGGTGCCGGTAGAAGCGGTCTTTCGCCGCGACGGACAGCCGGTGATCTATCGCAAGCGCGCGGGCCGCTTCGAGGAAGTGCCGGTCAAGCTGGGGCCGCGCGATGACCTCTACTGGGCGGTGCTCTCAGGGTTGCGCCCGCGCGATGAGATTGCCCTGGTGCGCCCCCGGGCGAACCTGCGGTTCAGGAAGGGAGGGGGATCCTGACCATGCCGGGCTGGCGACCATTTCCTTCGCCGCGGCTCACGACCGGCCTGAAACGAACGGTGTACGCGCTGCTGTGGCTGGGCGCGCTCGCGCTCGTGATCGCAGCCGGCATCAGCTACGCGGTCGAGCGGTATCAGCGCGAGCAGAGGGAGCAGGTCCCGTTCGTGGCCACGACCCCGGTCCGCCAGGGCGATTTCGTCATCTACGCCGATGACGTGGGGGCGTTGGAGGCCGAGGAAAGCGTGGCGGTCAAGGCCGAAACCCAGGGCCAGGTGATCGCGGTGGCCCCCAACGGCGCCCTGGTCCGCAAGGACGACGTGATCGTCTCCCTCGATGCGCCGCGCATGCAGCTCGCGGCCGACGAGGCGGAGCGCAGCGTGGTCCGGGCCACAGACAACATCGCCACCACCCAGCACGACCGGGACGGCGATGTGCGGCGAGCGGAGCTTGCACTGGAGAAGGCCCGCACCGACCAGGAGCAAGCGCGGGTCAAGGCCGACGCCCAGCAGCGGGACCGGCAAGCCCAGTTCGAGTTCGATCAGCAGGTGTTGGCGGAGGAGGAGAAGCGCCAGGAGAACAAGCGCCGCCAGGCCGAGAAGGGTTTGCTGACCAAGGACGACGTGCGCCGGGCGGAGTTGGCGCTGGCGGAGCGGAGGTTCGCCCTCGACAAGGAGCGCGCGCAGCTCGACCTCGAGCAGGCCAAGGCCCAGAGCGAGGCCCTGACCAAGGAGTCCGAGGTGCGCATGGCGCAGTCCGCCCTCGAGCGCGCTAAGTCCCGCCGGGACGACGACGTCAAGCAGGCCCAGGTCGAGCTTAAGACACAGCAGGAGCAGCTCCAGCGCGCCCGCGAGGACGTCGCCAAGGCGCTCATCCGCGCGCCCAAGGCGGGGATGGTGGCGCTGGCCCAGCAGTCTAGCTGGGGCGGCGACGAACACTTACTCCAGGAGGGCGACCAGGTGCGGACCAACCGGACGGTGGCCCAGATTATCGCCCCCGACCAGATGCAGGTGGTGCTGCAGTTGTCGCAGCGCGTGGGGCCGTTGATGCGGCGTGGGCAGCGGTCAATCGTGTGGGTGCACGGCCTGCCGGGGCAGCAGTTCCCCGGCAAGGTCACCGCGGTGGCGGCGTTCGCCAGTCAGGGCGACATCTCCGCCGGCCCGGGGAGGGGGGAGCGCACCTTCCGTACCTGCATCCATATCACAAAGTTCCAGCCCGGCTTGCTCAAGCCCGGGATGCGGGCCACCGCGCGCATCGTCATCGCCGAGCTCAAGGACGTGGTGAGCGCGCCTCTGGCCTGCGTCTTCACCCGCGGCGTGGGCAAGCGCCAACGCCACGTGGTGTGGGTGCGGGAGGGCAAGCGCTTCCGCCAGGCGACGGTCAAGCTCGGTCAGGCCAACCAGGAGGCGGTGATCATCGAGAGCGGGGTGAGGGCGGGCGCCCGCATCGCCCTGCGCGACCTGGAGGCGGACCTGCCGCGACTGCGCCAGGCGGCGGCCCGAGGCGAGGCCGCGAGATGAGGATCGTCGCCTTGCTGCGCATCGCCTTCCGCGAGCTGTGGGGGCACCGGCTGCGTTCCCTGCTGACCATGCTCGGCATCGTGTTCGGCGTGGGTTCGGTCATCGCCATGGTCTCCATCGGGGGCGGTGCGCGCTATGAAGCTCTGGAACAGATCAAGCACCTGGGGGTGGATGTCGCGCGGGTGCACCGCCGGGCGCTCACCGGGGACATCGCCATCCAGGCGGCCAAGCAGTCGCCGAACGGCCTGACCTACGGCGATGCGGTGGCGCTGCGCGACCTGTGCGGGTTTGCGCGCGAGGTGGTGCCGGTGTGCCGGGTTTTCGCCGACGCCGCGGCCAAGGACGAGCAGGTGCCGGCGCGAGTAATGGGCTCCACCGCCGCCTACGCGCGCGTCTCCCGCTTGCAGGCCGTCCGCGGCCGCTTCATCCAGGACTGGGATGTCGAGCAGGCGGCGCGCGTGTGCGTGCTGGGAGCCAAGGTCAAGCGCCTTATGTTCCCGCTGCGCGACGCGGTCGGCGAAACCATCAGCCTCAGCAACCAGGAGTTTCGCGTGGTGGGCGTGCTCGAGGAGCGCCGCGTCGCCGCCGCCGGAGAGAGCCTGGCCCTGGCCGATATCAACGAGGACATCTACCTGCCCATCACCACTGCCATGGACTACTTCCCCATCTACCTGGAGCAGGCGATGCCGCCCGACGCGGACTCCCTGTTCCAGGCCTGGCGGCGACTGGCCGTGCGCCCCCCGCTCGACGAGCGCTCCATCACCAGCCTCATCATGCAGGTCTCCCATCCCGACCAGACCGCGGAGGCGGCGCGCGTGATCCGCAATGTCCTCGACCGCCGCCACCAGCACATCCCCGACTACGAGATCATGATCCCCGTCGAGCTGCTCCGCCAGCGCCAGCAGGCGCAGCGCATATTCAACATCGTCATGGGGGCCATCGCCAGCATTTCCCTGGTCGTCGGCGGCATCGGCATCATGAATATCATGCTCGCCACCGTCACCCAGCGCGCCCGCGAGATCGGCATCCGCCGCTGCACCGGCGCCAACAAGCTCGACATCGTGGGCCAGTTCCTGATCGAGGCCCTGGTGCTGACCGGCATTGGCGCCCTGCTCGGCATCGGCGTCGGCATCGCGTTGGCGACGACCATCTCCTCCTACGCCCGATGGAAGACCATCGTCTCCGCCGACGCCGTCGTCATCTCCGTCGTCGTCGCCGCGCTCACCGGCCTTATCTTCGGCCTCTACCCGGCGATCCGCGCGGCCGCCATCCAGCCGGTCGAGGCCCTGCGCGCCGAGTAACCCCCGGCGCCCCCAACAACACCGCCAAGGCGCTGACGGCGGACGGCAACTGTCAACGGCTTCATGCTGGCTAACACTGCAACGTGACTTCGAGCGGAAATGCACGAGATGAGCACTCTCCATGTGGCATAGCCGCCCCCGGCTGTGTGGGCGCCGCGTCCGCGGCGCCGGAAAACAGGCGAGGGCGCCTGTCCCACATGGGTTGGCGGACAGACCAAAGATCCGTGCTCACACCCCTCCGAGGCTGCCGCATCGAAGGCAGTTGCCGTCTGCGGCCGCCCCTTCCTGGCCCTCAATCGTCTCGTCGCCCAGTGTTTGACTGACTGCCATCCGACCCTCCTGTAACCTCACGTTCTGTCGCACACATAGATCACTCGAAGCGGCCCGGAAGTCAAGCGACGTCGAGCGGTTTGGGAAGGAATCTTCAGGCCGTAAAACGGCCGAAAGGCGGGCCTGTAATACCCCAACTGTTGGGCATTGTGTGGAATGGCGACAAACGGAGCGGCGGATTCGGGCGGAGGTGAGATCACGGGCGGGGGTGCCCATACTCCAAGATCACAGCCGAGACGGCTGCGCCACCAGGCATGTCTTGTGTATTCCCACTTTTTCGAGTCACCCCCCCCCCGGGCACAATGCGGGTTTGACCGGGGAGCGCATTTGTGGTATATTGTAATTGCAAATGATTTGCAGGTAGGTCATGTGGACAAGTCGCGGCTGACGGCGGAATTGCGCGGCGCCGGTTTGCGGGCGACGGCCCCCCGGCGGGCGGTGATCCGGGTGCTGGAGGATGCGGGCGAGCATCTCAGCGCCGAGGACATCCACCGGGCGCTGGCGGAGAACGGGGTGCGGATTGACCTGAGCTCGGTGTATCGCACGCTGGCGCTGCTGGTGCGCCTGGGGCTGGTGCGGCCGGTCGGGCCGGCGGAGCGCCACGGCCATTTCGAGGTCGGACACGAAGAGCAGGTGCACCTGACGTGCGCCTGCTGCGGCGGGGTGATCGAAGCTGCCCTCCCCCGCGGCGCGCAGGTGGAGCGGGCCGTGACGGCGCTGGCGCGCAGCCGGGGCTTCGGCTTGACCGAGTTCACCATCGAGGCCAACGGCGAGTGCGCGGCCTGCCGCCGGCGGTCGCGCAAACGAAGCGAGCGACGGGCGCCGGCGCGCGCGGCGGTCGGCGCAGCCGCGGCATCGCCTGCACGGAGTGAAGAGTGAGTGTGGACCTGCTGCGACGGGTGACCTCAGCCCTGCGTCCGCGCAGCTCCTGCCACCGACCGCGGGCGGTGGGAGATGGCCGGGCGAAGGCGAAGCTGCTCATCGTCGGCAGCCCCAATGTCGGCAAGAGCGTCGTCTTCAACCGGCTGACCGGTTCCTACGTCACCGTCTCCAACTACCCGGGCACCACCGTCGAGCTCAGCCGCGGGCGCGGTCGCATCGGCGCCACCGAGTTCGAGGTGGTGGATACGCCGGGCATGTACTCGCTGTCCCCCATCACCGCCGAGGAGCGCGTCACCCGCGGCATGTTGATCGAGGAGCGGCCGGACATCGTCCTGCAAGTGGTGGACGCCAAGAACCTGCGCCGCATGTTGCCCCTGACCCTGGAGCTGCTGGAGGCGGGAGTGCCGCTGGTCCTCGACCTCAACGTCATGGACGAGGCTGAAGAGCTGGGCATCAGCATTGACACTGCGGGGCTGGAGCGCGAGCTGGGCATCCCGGTGGCGGCGACCGTCTCCACCACCGGGCGCGGCATCGGGGCCCTGCGCCAGAAGCTGGCCGACTATGTCTGCGACACCGTCCGCGACCGTTGAATACGGCGTCGAGCTCGAGCGCGCGCTGGCGTCCATCGGCGCGCTCCTGCGCGAGGACTACGGCCTGTCGCGGCGCGCGGTGGCGCTGCTGCTGCTGCAGGGCGACGAGGAGATGCGCAACCTCGTGGAGCGGCGCGAGCCCGGGCGACTGCCGGCGATTGAGGAGCTGGTCGCGCGCGTTTGCGGCGCCCACGGGGATCCGGTGCGCTACCCCGTCACCCTCGCGCGCCAGCGGGCCGCGGATCGCATCCTCGCCCGCACCACCACCCCTCCTACGCGAGCGTCGTCGCGCCTGCGCCGGACGCTTGACCGGCTGCTGATGCGCCCTCTCACCGGCGTGCCGGTGCTGCTGGCGGTGCTCTACTTCGGTCTCTACAAGTTCGTCGGCCAGTTCGGCGCCGGGGTGCTGGTGGATCTCCTGGAGGGGCGGCTGTTCGGCGGCTACGTCAACCCTTGGGTGACCGGGGCGGTCGAGCGCGTGTTGCCGTGGCGCGTGGTGAGCAGCCTCATCGTCGGCGACTACGGCATCATCACCCTCGGCGTCAAGTACGCGGTGGCGATCATCCTGCCCATCGTCGCCACCTTCTTCCTGGTCTTCGCCGTCATCGAGGACAGCGGCTACCTGCCGCGGCTGGCGATGCTGATTGACCGCGTGTTCAAGGGCATCGGCCTCAGCGGGCGCGCGGTCATCCCCATGGTGCTCGGCTTCGGCTGCGACACCATGGCGACCATGGTCACGCGCGTGCTGGAGACCAGCCGCGAGCGCGTGATCGCGACCCTGCTGCTGGCGCTGGCGGTGCCGTGCTCGGCGCAGCTGGGGGTCATCCTGGCGCTGCTGTCGCCGCGACCGCTGGGGCTGGCGATCTGGGTCGGCGCGGTGGGGCTCGTGTTCCTGCTGGTGGGCTTCCTATCCGCCCGCCTCATGCCGGGACGACCGCCCTCGTTCTACATGGAGATCCCGCCCCTGCGGCTGCCGAGCCTCGCCAACGTCCTGGTCAAGACCTATGCGCGCGTGGAGTGGTATTTGCTCGAGGTCTTCCCGCTGTTCGTGTTGGCGAGCGTTGTCATCTGGGTCGGGCAATTGACTCATCTCTTCCCGTTCGCGGTGGGGCTGCTGGAGCCGGTGGTGCGGTTCATCGGCCTGCCGCCGCAGGCGGCGGTGGCGTTCCTGTTCGGCTTCTTCCGCCGCGACTACGGGGCGGCGGGGCTCTACGATCTCGCCGCCGGCGGCGCGCTCAGCGGCAACCAGATGGTGGTCTCGATGGTGACCATGACCCTCTTCCTGCCCTGCGTCGCCCAGCTGCTGATGATGTACAAGGAGCGGGGGGCCAGGGTCGCGTTCGCCATCACCGCCTTTATCTTCCCCTTCGCCTTCGGCGTCGGCTACGTGCTCAACGCGGCGCTGAACTTCTTGGGGGTGCAGATATGAGCGCCCAGATCAAGTGCCCGATGTGCGGCCGTGAGTTCGGTCGCGCGCAGGCGGCCAGCGCGTGCGCCGGCTGCTCCCTGGGGCGCGACTGCGGGATGCTGCGCTGCCCGAACTGTGGCTATGAGATGGTGGGCGAGACGCGGCTGGGGGCGATGCTGCGCAAACTGCGGGAGGCCATGAGTGGAGCTAAGCGACAAGGCTGAAGAAATCCTGGAGTCGCTGTTCGCGGCGACGCGCGAGAACCCGGGCGCGGCGGCGCCGCTGTCGCGGTTGGCGGCGCAGGAATCGCCGGATACGCCTGAGGAACATGCGGCGGGCGGGTATCAGTGCCAGGTCGGCGGCGGCGCGCACGAGGCGCCGGAGGCGGTGGAGGAGCTGGTCGCCGCCGGGTTCGCCAGCCGGCAGGGCGAGGCGTTGGCGCTGACCGACGCCGGGCGCGTGGAGGGCGAGGGTATCCTGCGCCGACACTGCCTGGCCGAGCGCCTGCTGATTGACGTGCTGGACGTCGGGGAGGAACTCGTGCACCAGGCCGCCTGCCGCTTCGAGCATATTATCCGCCGGGGCATTGACGACCACATCTGCACCCTGCTCGGGCATCCGCGCTTCTGCCCGCACGGCACCCCCATTCCGCCCGGCCCTTGCTGCCAGGAGAATCGCGACGCCGCGCGCCAGGTAGTCGCGCCGCTGGCCGCCCTCCCCCCCGGCTCGCGCGGGCGCATCGCCTACATCCACACCCAGGAGCGCTCCAACCTGGAAAAGCTGATCGCGATGGGGGCCCTGCCCGGCACCGATGTGCTGGTGATCCAGACCTTCCCCTCCTATGTCTTCCAGGTCGGGCAGACCCAGGTCGCGGCCGATCGCCAGATCGCCGACAGCATCTACGTCCGCCTGGAGCACGCGCTGCGGGGGGCGCCGGACCGGCGGCGGAGTCGCCGGCGCCTCGGACGGAGGTAGTTGGGGGACATGGGGACAGTCGACTTAATTCAAGACACCTGGCATAATTAAGTCGACTGTCCCCGGAATTGCGAATTGCCCAAGACACCTGGCATAATTAAGTCGACTGTCCCCGGAATTGACGACCACCCGGCCCCGCTTGCGGCCACCGTCATCATTCTCGCCGGCGGGCGCAGTTCGCGGATGGGCGGCCGCCCCAAGGCGCTCCTGCCGTGGGCGGGAGCGACGCTGCTGGAACACATCGCCGCGCAAGCCCGGGCCGCCGCCCGGGAAACCCTGGTGGTAGGCGGGGAGGGCCTGCAGGTTCCCTCGCGCGTGACGGGTGTCGGCGATGTCTATGCCGGGTGCGGGCCGCTGGGGGGGCTGCATGCAGGGCTGCGGGCGGCGCGGTTCGAGCGCTGCGTGGTGGTGGGGTGCGACATGCCCTTCGTGCGGCCCCGCATCATGCGTGCGCTGCTGGCTCGCTTGAGCGGAAGCGATGCCGCGGTGCCGCGCACTGCCGAAGGGCCGCACCCGCTGGTGGCCGCCTACTCGCGCCGGTGTCTGGCGGCGGTTGAGGCCCAGCTGGCATCGGACGACCGGCGCATGACCTCCTTGCTGGGGAGCGTGCGCGTGCGATGGGTGACAGAGCGGGAACTGCAAGAGCTCGATCCCGACCTGCGGTGCCTGGTCAACATCAATACCTGCCAGGATTACCGCCGCGCGATGGAGCTGGCGCGCGGCGAGCCGGACCCGGGCTAGCCCGCATTATTCACACCCGGTGACCAGGCGGTGGTTTTCGGTCTGTTTTCGCTTGCCTTGGGTTGAATTGGCGGGTCGCGATGGGGAATGGCCTCCCCGGACGGTTTCTCGCCGCCCGGATCGTCGGTCGCTG
>DATLAK010000186.1 GCA_035527535.1 Armatimonadota bacterium | reverse complement strand
CGAACACCCGCTCGGCGGAGGTGGTGGCGCGCTGGATGCGCTCATTGAGGTTGGCGAGCGTGGTCACCGGACCGTAGAGCTGCCACAGAAGGCCAGTGAACATGAAGAGGGTGCCAACCGACAGGTTCCGTTCCATGCCGTGACTGGTAAGGTGCATCCCGATGGCCTGACTGCCGCCATATGACCAAACGATGATGGTGCCGATGCCGCTGGAGGCGGTCATCAGGGCCGAGAACGCGCTGCGGGTGCGCGCGGCCGCGACGATGGCGCTGACGTAGCTGCGGTCACGCTGCTCGAAGCGCTCGGCCTCGCGCGGCTCCTGGGCGAAAGCCTTGACCACCCGCACGCCGGGGATGGTGTCCGCGAGCATGGCGTTGATGGAGCCCATGCGCCGCCACGCGCTGCGATAGAAACGGCGCACCCGGCGCCCCAGCATGATGGACAGCAGCACCAGCAGCGGAACCGGTATCATCACCAGCAGCGTCAAGCGCACACTCTGCGCCAGCATTATGCCCACGACGACGATGACCATGAACGCCTGCACCAGGATGTCCTGCAGGCTGCTGGCCACGAACTCCTGGATATGCTGGGTGTCGTGTGTGATGCGGCTCAGCAGCTGCCCGGTCTGGCGCTTCTCATAGAAGCTCACGGCGAGCTTCTGCAGGTGGTTGTAGGCATGGCGCCGGATGTCGGCGACGATGTACTGCCCGAGGGTGGCGATGATGTAGGAATTGCCCCACGTCAGCGCGCTGCGCGCCAGCAGCACCCCCAGCAGCGCCACCACGTACTTCATCAGCAGGCCGTAGTTACGAGGCGTTATCGCGTCGTCAATGATGTGCTTGCTCAACCAAAGAGGGGCCGCCTGGGACAACGTGAAGGCGAAAGTAACGGCGACGCCGAGGGTGAGCGTAGGCCAGTACGGGCGCAGATAGCCGAACAGGCGGATCATCAGCCGCTTGCGGTTGATGCACGCCCGACAGATATCGCCCTCGGGGAGCGGCCGCCCGCACTGCGGGCACCGCAGGGGCGGGCGCTCCCGGCGCTCGCGCTCCACCTCGGTGGCGGCCGTCGTTTCCTCCCCGGCCGCGCGGCGGCGTTCGCGCAGGCGCTCGGCGATCTGGTCCCGCGTCTCATGGAACAGGTCCTCGAGCGCGCGCGAGAACCGGATGAGCTCGGTGCGCTCGCCCCGGCGGATCGCGCTCAGCGCCCCGCCGCCCACATATTCGTCGATCTCCACCGCATCGAGGTCATCCAGCCGCAGATCGTGACGCACCAGAAGCTCGTCGTCCTCGATCTCGACTACCGCCAGGCGCCGGTCCGTCACCACCAGCCATGAGACGCCAAAGCGACCATCCACCAGAACATCGCCGGCCGCCGCAGCCTCGATCGGCTCGTCCGCGGCCAGCCATTCATCCGCCCATCCTCGCACCTCATGGGGAAGATCGAGGCCTCGGGCCTGGGTTGAGCCGTCTTTCAGGTTGTCTCTACCGCGCGCCAATTTGATCCCGTCGTCCCTTACCTGCTATTGGTGTTGCGCATCGCGGTGGGTACCTCCTGCTGCGGTCGTGCGCACCGTGGAGGCGCCGCGGCACATAGGGCTGCAGTGGCGCCGATCACCGCCCCCTGCGCGCGGGTGACCTCCGTCCGCCTGCCACCCCGGGGCTTGGCCACGCTCGCCGCCGGTCACTGCCCAGCACCGCTGATCCATTTCCGCGGGTCAATGACGAAGCTCGTGCCATCGAGCTTATGCACCGTCTCGCGCAGGCCGTCGGGGCCGGCCTCCACCTGCACCACATGGTAGAAGTTCCCGGGCGCGGTCGCGTCGTACAGCGGCGCGCCCGCGCCGCCGGTCAGGACGTATCGCACGCCCCGGTGCTCCGCGACATCGAAGCCGTGGATGTGACCAACGTAAACGCGCTCGACCCGCTTGGCGGCCATCAGGTCCGCGAATTCCCGCGCGCCCGTGGCGAACGAGTGCCAGCTCCACTCCTCGATCACCGACGGCGGAAGGTGGATGAGGACGATCTTGCGCAAGTCCGTCGTCAGCGCCCGGTCGAGCCAGGCCAACCGCTGCGCGCTGATCGCCTTGCTCGCGTTGTCAACGCTCACGAAGCGGTACCCCTTGCAGTCGAAGTGGTAGTCGGTCCGCCCGAACAGATCCCGGTAGAGCCCGCCGCCGGACGGCCCCAGCTCATGATTGCCGATGACGATCAGGAACGGCCAGCGCACGTCGTTGATCTGGCTGAAGAACTGCGCGAACTCCTCCGGCTTGCCGCCGGGCACGATGTCCCCGGTGTTGATGGAGAAATCCGGCCTCAACCCCGCGCTGATTCCCAGCAGGTCGCCGAAGACCTTGGGATTGGAGCGGCTGTCCCCCATCACTACGAACCTGAACGTCTCCCCTGGGCCGCCGCAGTTAGCCTTGATCCGGGCGATCTGCGTCGCGGTCCGCCATGGTCTCGCCGCCGCAAGCAGGTGCGACCGGTCGGCGGAACCGGTCGCGCTTTGCGCCGTCGGAGCTGCCATTCCGTCCGCCCACGCCCGGCCGGTTGCGATCCCCGCCGCGTACCGCTGGGGCGCCGCCACCATGGGACCGACAACCGCCGCCCAGACGGCCAAAGCCGCTGCCATCAATACTCTGTAGGTTCCACGCATCACGGACCTCCTTCAAGCCAGGCTTGTTGACTGCCGGCACGCATGACGCCCCCGGTATCATGGTAGTTCTGCCCGGATGCGCCCGGCCCTGCTCGCCGACGGCGATGGAGCCTGGCCGCCCCCGGCCGGGAAGTCACTGGCGAGCCGCCCATGCTCGGCGTCGTCCACCGGCAGGTGCGCGCGCAGCGTTACGCCAGACGAGGGAGGACGCTGTGGCGACGCACTAGCGAGCGCACCCATGGCGGCGTACCGGCAGGGGCGCGCTTGTGGAACCAGTGCTCGCCCTCGATACCCTCCGGGTAGCGGACCGCCACCAGCGGCCGGTCGCGCAAATGCGGCAGCAGATAGGGGAAAACAGCGACGTAGTATGCGATGAGGTCGCCCTGGCGCAGCCCCGACTGAGGCCAGAAGGTCTTGTCGAGGTGAGTCAGGTGCAGCGCGCGCCCGTCAATCTCAAGCGTGACTGCCTGCCCCGCGGCCTTCAACCGGCGGCGCAGCTCCCGCAGCCTCGGCGACACCGTGACCCCTTTGGATGACGAGCGCCGACGCCGCCCCGTTGCAGCGGCAGCGGAGCCGGCGGCGCATGGATCGCGCCGCCGGCATTCATCCCACTCTCGTCAGCAGGTGCACGCTGACTTCTCGGCGCAGCCCTTGCAGCAATACAGCTTGTCGCCCTTCTTGTAGGGCTCGGCCTTCATTTCGGCGCCGCAGCCGGCGCATTTCTTGACCTTCGAACTGCTACAACCACAACCCATTGCATCTCCCTTCGCGGGGAGCCCCCCCGGCCTGGCACCGCACATCCCGGCCGACGAGCGCTCCCCTGCAGATTCCTGCCTGGGTCAAGGTTATCAGGTCTGCGGCACCGCGGTCAAGGCGAGGATGTCGCCCGTGAGCGACAGACGCCGCCGTTCAACGGATGAATATCTGGTAGGTCTCGACGTTGGCCACCGGGCCGATGATGGCCCAAATCGAGCCGATGGTGTAGTCGCCCAGGATGAGGCCCAGGAAGAATGGGACGGCGGCGCGGTGGATGCGCATACCGCCATAGCGGACCAGCACCAGCTTCGCCAGCCACGCGATGAAGAAGGCGAACCAGAAGTAGTCCATGGCGTAGCTCACGCCCAGCGCGTAGCCCGCCGGGTGGAAGGGCCACCACCCGAACCGCGCGTGCAAGAGCCCCAGCGCGCCGACGAACAGGAAGCCGGCCGCGGTCGCGATGCGGTTGGCGCCCTGGGCGGGCTCGCCGGACTCGATCCAGTGCTGCAGTCTCCCGAAAGCCTCGCTTCCGGCCCACCATTTGAACCCCAGGTCCTTGACCAGCGCGCCGCTGCGGTATGACTCGTGCAGGTGCGCCCAATAGGTCGCCACCATGGCGAGCGCGGTGGTGCCGAACATGACCCACAGCAGGCGCCGGCGGTCCACCGCCGCGACCTCGCCCAGCTTGAACCCTTCAAGCTGGTTGGGCATAGGGTGGTTGCGGTAACAGCGGTTGAGCCAGTGGGTCTGCGCCATGCCCACCAGGTTGCGCGAGCCCAGGGTCTCGGTGCCCAGGGCGGTGACCATGATCTGCGCCGGGTTGACGAAGTAGATCTCGTGCGGCGCGCCCAGCTCAGCTCGCACGCGGGTCATGGCGAGTGCCAGCAGGAAGTAAAGCCCGAAGAAGGGCGCAATCGCGTACCACGACATGCCCGCATAATGCCAGAACGCCGCCACGAATACCGCTCCCGCCGCCAGCGCCAGCAGGGCCGAGCGATAACGCAGCGGCTCGCGGCTGTCATCGAGCGGGCCCCGCCCCCAGGCCGTGGTCCAGACCTGCCGCAGCCATCCGCGCGTCGCCCACAGCAGGAACACCGCGAGCCCCACCCACGCCCCCGAGGCCTGGGCGTTGATGTAAGGGAAGTCCTGCGCGCGGTCGAAGCCCAAGGTCGCCCCGCCCACGTTCTCGAACTTGCGAAAGAGGTAGAAGAACCAGCAGGAGAAGGAGAGATCGAGCGGCAGGAAGTACGCCAGGCCGATAGCGAAAGGGTAGAAGGACAGGGGCAGGTTGCCCCCCGCGGTCCACGGCCAAGCGTGAAAGGCGATCCAGGTATCCGCGAAGCGCACCCCCAGGAAGGGCAGCGTCGGGTAGAACTGGTGCAGACCGTTGAGCAGCCCAATGCCCGCGGCGATGACGAATCCGGCCCACATCAGGCGCGCGCGGAAGAACGTCGTCGCGGCGCCGCCGGTGGTCATCGCCAGCGGCAGTTGGATGATGGGAAAGGCGAGTCGCTCGTGCTCGGTCCAGGCGCGGCGGAAGATGACGTTGAGGCACAGCATCATCATCACCAGCACCATCACCAACGCCGACCACCACCCCAGCGGCGCCAACCACGGGCGCAGGTTGGACCAGCGGTAGATGGTGGAGTTTCCATCGTAGAAGCCGTGCAAGGCCTCGAGGTCCCACACCTGGAGGTGGCGCGGCACCAGGGAACCGAAGGTCTCGGGCCACGGGAGATTGGGATTTTGGTGGGTGTACCAGGCGTAGTGGGTGATGCTGCCGAACATGTTCTGCAGCGTATCGTGGCCCGCCATCGTCACCGACATGACGAGCATGATGTACACGGTCAGCAGTTCGCCCTGGGTCAGCGCCCGCCGCGGCGCCAGCCGGCCCCACAGCAGGTTGCCTGCGGTCACCACCGCGAGCATGAATACCGGGGTCACGAACAGGGGCGTGCAACTGCCGTCGAGGGTGTACCAGCGCACCTCGATGATGATCACCCAGTAGCAGCTGAGGGGCACCAGCGCCGCCCCCAGGAGCACCGCCCGCAGGGTGACCCCGCGGGCCGCGCCGATGCGCTCGTCGCGGTGAGGTGATTGGCATGCGCTGGTCATCACCGGCGTGTTTCGCAGCGCGGGAACCCGCCTCCTGCCTGCCAATGGCGGCGCAGCGACAAGCGAGAGGGAGCTGACGGATGGAACTGGAGCAAGCGATCGCGTCCCGCCGCACCATTCGCCGCTTCGAGCAGCGGCCGGTGGCGGCCGACGACCTGCGCGCCATCGCCGACGCGGGGCGGCTGGCGGCCAGCGCAGGCAACCGCCAGCCGTGCCGGTTCATCGCGGTGTCGGAGCGGGAATTGGTGGGGCGGCTGCACGACTGCGTCGCCTGGCTGGCGGCGGCCGGCGACCCACCCCCGCAGGCGCGGCCGATGGCCTACGTCGCGATTCTCGCCGACCCGGAGGTCAATCGCAACTATGCCTCCGACTGCGCGGCGGCGGCGCAGAACATGCTGCTGGCGGCGCACGGGCACGGCCTCGGCGGCTGCTGGATCGGGTCGGTGCGGCGCGATACGCTGCAAGAGCTGCTGGCCATCCCGGCCGGGCTTGAACTCTATGCGGTGATCGCTCTGGGGTATCCGGCCGAGCGCGCCGAGACCTATGATGCGCCCGCCACAGTGGCGGTGACGCGGAGCGACGACGGCGTCCTGCGCGTTCCCAAGCGCCGGCTGCAGGACGTGCTGCGTTTCCAGCGCTGGGGAGGCTGACGGACGCGCCGCGGTTGCGTCTGACAGAGAAAGGAGATCGCGAAATGGCTTATCTGCCGACGCAGGAGCGCGATCGCCGGCTGGCGGCGGTGCGCGACATCCTGCAGCAAGAGGATCTGGACTTGGCGCTCGTGTACTACGACGAGTTCAACATCGGTAACGGCTGGTACCTTACCGGCTGGTGTCCGCAGTTTGAGAGCGGCGCGGTGCTGGTGCCGCGCGACGGGGAACCGCTGATACTCGGCGGCCCCGAGAGCGAGCCCTTCGCCCGGCTCGACAGCGCGGTCACCGAGACCCGCAACTTGCCGTGCTTCATGGTCCCCGACGAGGAGTACCCCAACGCCGTCATCACCGACTGGCCGGCGGTCTTTGCCGAGGTCGCCGGCGCGGGCAAGATCAGACGCGCCGGTCTCGTAGGCGCCGAGCGCATGCCCGCCGGCGTCTATCGGCAGATCAACGAGGCTCTTCTCGGCGTGGAGCTCCAGGACCTCACCGGAAGCTACGAGGCGCTGCGCGCGATGAAGAGCCCATGGGAGCGGGAGATGATCCGCCAGGCCTTTGCCATGGCCGATGACGCGATCGCGGCGATGCAGGCCCAGGTCGCGCCCGGGGTGCGGGAATACGCGGTGGCGGCGGAGGGCGAGCACGCCGCGCGCAAGGCGGGCGCCAGCGGCTTCGCCTTCACCGCCATCGTCGGCAGCGGCCCGCGGTCGAACGCGGTAGTCCCGACCGCCAGCGACCGGGAGATCGCGGAGGGGGAGATGGTCATGCTCGGCATCTCTCCGAGGTGCAAGGGGTACGCCGGCGTCGCGGGCGTGACCGCGGTGGCCGGCAAGCCCGCCGACGAGCAGAAGGAATGCCTGCGCCATCTTTCCCGCGCCTTCGTCTTGACCAAGCAGATGCT